>NZ_CEVWQM010000002.1:0-194102 GCF_982386235.1 Desulfotomaculum sp.
GATAAACTTGATGTTATTGAATGCTTTGAATTGCCTGGCCAGAAACTGCGGGTTGGCGAGATTCTTGAGAAGCAGAAGGAAATTTATAAACACTTAGGTATTACCCCTCCGGCCTCGTTATGAGTTTCCGGGAATCCAGGTGATAATATTCTTTTGGAGTTGAAACATCAGGATGAGAATCTATCCAAATGACGCCGAGTTCTTTGCCATATTTACCATGAAGATAATCAAAAGGTGCTTGAGATACTAAGCAATTTCCACCAAAAGTAATGATTTTATCGGGTAATTCTTTTTTTAATACTTCTGCTGCCATACGCACATTTCGTTTAACAATAGATTGAGCAACCACACCATTTTCTTTTTCTAATTCTTCATTATTCGGTTCCTCAATATCCAGCTTTATCTCTTTTTGGTTATCATTTTTTGGAGCCAACCATGACAGTAATTCTGCACCAAAATAATATTCTCGCTTATTTCCCCCTTGCCAATCAGGGGCTATTAATCTTATTGTTTTAGCCATATTATCTACTCCTTTCATGGTTAAATCATAAATCCTATAGTAACTAAAGGGTCAATCATTTTCTTTTACCCTAATTCTAAGTTCTGTTACAAAGTCATCTTCTTCATAAGAAAAGTATCTGTTAGGGAAAGAAACCCCATAAACAGGGTCTTCGGTGAGGATGTTATTTTTAATGATGTACTCATATAACGTTTTGTAGTGCTGAAGTATTGAGATTCAGAAAACTGCACCGGAAGCTAAAAAAACAGTAACCTACACTCCTGCTCCACAAGCGTTTCGGCAACTTGATTTTCAAACAATGGAGGATATTTATTTTCAAAATCAACAAGTATTTTCATTAGACGCTCATCGAGATATCTAAGAGCCTGCTTTCTAATATTAGCTGGAATGCCATAATAGGCCTCGGCAATGCCACCAGCGATGGCTGCAAGGGTGTCGCTGTCTCCGCCAATAGAGATAGCATTGCGAATTGCATCTTCAAAACATGTAGACTCAAGAAACGACATAATGGCTTGAGGCACAGTACCTTGGCAGGTTCCATTAAATTCATAGGAGTCACGAATGCCGTCTAAAGTAAAATTCATTGGATAGTAGTGATCATTGATATAATCACGAATTTCAAGAATGTTTTTTCCTGTTTTGGCAAGAAATATCGCAACCGTAGTTGCTTCTGCTCCTTTTATTCCTTCCGGGTGATTGTGGCTAACTTCAGTAACTTTTTTAGGCAGTCGTTTTGCTTCTTCTATCGTAGATGCAGCAAAACCACAGGCACTAACCCGCATCGCAGCTCCGTTACCAAAGCTGTTATACGGCTGCGGCTGATCGGCATACATCCATCTGATAAACATACCGCCATAGCCACAATCTGGATAAGGTCTACCAACCTCTTGCATACATTTCACGGCAAGGTCACCTAATTTATTGTAATCACCGTCGCTGGCAAGAATAGCCTTTGCAACTGCCAGCGACATGATGCTATCGTCTGTTATGGAACAGCGGCAGGTTAAAAAATCAAATTCTTTTGTCTTGATATTGTTCCGCTCGAAGCGCGAGCCGACGATATCACCTATGATTGCTCCTAACATAAATGCCACCTCATTAACTTGTCATGCAGTTTGTGCTTCGTGCAGCAGGCTCATCTTCAGTTCATAATAATACGGGCTCATATTCAAATCGTGTTTATGCGGGTTTTCAAACCGCTGCTCTTCTTGCCAAATTTCGCTTTCCAATTGTTGCTTTACATAACTGCGAATCTTATCTAGACTGCGCGCTTGATCTACCCGTTGCCCAGCTTTCACCACAAGCTGCTGTAATTCTTTCACGGTGCAGTTGGTGAAATAGCGGTTTTTCCAGGGTTTCTCTGGATCGACATAGCGGTAGGGTTTGTCCAGATCCACGGCTTCGTCCGCCCTCGTAATCAGGTCTGCTACCGCATTTCCTTCCTCGCAGTAGACGCGATAGACCTTTTTAAGCCCCGGATTGGTAATTTTCTCAACGGTTTCCGACATCTTGATCCTTGATACAAAGATGCTATTTTGTTCCACGGCAGCAAGCTTATATAACGCACCGAATACCGGGTCGCTTTTGGCCGTAATCAGACGCTCTCCCACGCCAAAGCCGTCGATGCAGCCGCCTTGGTTGATGATGGAAGTAATTGTATATTCCATCATCATGCTGAGATTCCGCTTATCAAACTGAGTCATCGTCTTTTCCTACGATCACTTCAATCTGACAGGCCTTCATTGCATCCAGTGCATTTTGATGGCTTTCCAAAGTCACACCTGCACAGCAGGATGCATCAACCACCAGGGGAACCTCTGGCATTTTTGCTTTTAAAATCAGTGCATTTGATATCACACAGATATCGGTACAAATCCCGATCAGCTCGATAGACTGTATTTCCTCCATCCCTGCAATCAATTCAGCAAGCTCTAGTGAACCGAAAGAGGGCTTTTCAATCACCGGACATCCGCTCACATACACCCTTGGCGAAATTTCCCAGCCAGGCGTTCCCTTTATGCAATGCTCAACAGGCAGCTTTTGTCCTTCTTGTGTTTTAAGATAGGCCTCGGTATGGGTATCTTGCGTATAAATGACGATGTCACCGGCTGCCAAATAACTGTCAATCTTTGCTTTCACAGAATCAACAATCTTTACAGCTTCCTTCGTGCCAAGGGCTCCATTAATAAAATCATTTTGCATATCAATGACTACCAGAACCTTCATTCTTTAATCCCCCTTGCTGTTAACATTCTTATTTTCTTTAGTTTCACACTTTTATCTGCACCAATTGCTGCAACACCTTACGATACTTCCCTACCTTGTGTTGATTCTCCATCTTCCAATGAATTCATTCCTTGCATATGCGAAACCCGATCTCTTAGTACTTGTGCAATATCTGCATTCATCGTGATTGCTTTATTTTTTATTATCTCAAGAGTTTTCCTCCCCTGCTTTATCCACCTTTCGGGGAAGGATCAGCAGGGCACTAATCAGCGTAAGCAAGAGAAGAGCGATGCCTGAAACATAAAACCACAAAGATACACCCTTGTTTTCGGCAATTGGGCCTGCTATGAGCAATCCCAAAGGCATAGTCGCTGAACTGAGGCTTCCGATAAGGGAAAAAGCACGCCCCATCTTATCCGGGGAGATGGTTTCCTGCATATAGGCCACATAGGGTATATTATACAGGTTGCTGCTGGCTCCAAGCAGCGCGCACAATGCCGCGAACACCCAGAACCAGCCCATCCCCGCAGGAAGCAATCCGCATAATAACGAGGATATTCCCATACCCATAAGCCCCACATGGATGACCGGAAACTTGTTTTTGATGGCACCATGCCTTCCCAGCAATATAGCACAGAGCATCATGCCCCCCGCATAACTGAAGTTGATCATGCTGGCATGCCAAGCGTCGGCGCGAAAATAGTCGCTGGTCATGAGCGGATAGTAGGTGGATAGGGGTGCGTAAAATACCATGCCGAGCAACGTAGCTGCCGTTACGATAAACAGCTTTTTGTCCTGCCAGATAGCCGCCGCGCCTTCCTTCATTTCATAGAAAAAGCGTGGCCTTTGTTGTGTCTGCCGTTTTGGATCGGGTATTTTAACCAGTGCTACAGTGACGCTGGCCACAAGCGCGCCTGCCAAATCGGACAATAATATGATCCAAAGGGGCAGGGCGGCATACATGGCCGCGCCCAGTACAGGCCCTAGCAGAAAAGCACCCGACTGCATAAACTGGCTCCAGCTGTTGGCGCGCACCAACTCCTGTTGTGGCACCAGCATGGGCATCGCAGCTTGAATGGCTGGACTGTGAAACACATTGCCCACTGCCCTAATGCCCAGTACCACACAAACTGACCAATAGGGTGGCTGATCATATAAAAAGAACAGGGCAAAAACAAGGGCTGCCAGGCCAATGAAAAGGTCTGCCGCTATGATGACGGTTTTACGGCTGAGGCGGTCGATCCATACACCTACAAAAGGGCCGAGAATAAGCTGGGGTAAAAAGGCAAACACGCCGGCGATGGACATCATGATCGGTGACGCCGTTTCACTGGCCAGCCACCAGATCAGGGAAAACTGCACAGCGGCGCTGCCTATCAACGACACCGTCTGCCCGCCGGCGATGGTGAAGAAGTCCCGCTGCCAATTATTTTGTTGGTACTGATTCATAAGTATTTGCTCCTTGTTTTCAAGCACTTCTCCCGCTGATGTTGAGAAAGGCGCATCCGTCTGCGCTGCCAGCAAGCATATATGCTGTTTCAAACCCTAATCTATTAATTTTTTCAGCGTAGCAGCATCATTAGCCGAGACCAATTGCTCAAGGTTGTCAAATATCTTTTTCTCATCCCAGTTCCACCATTGCAACTGCAAAAGCAATTGAATCACTTCATCATTAAACCGCATTCTGATAAGCTTAGCAGGATTACCACCAACAATCGCATAGGACTCAACATTTTGTGTTACTGTTGAATTGGCGGCAATCATAGCACCATCACCAATCTTAACTCCCGGCATAATCGTAACATTCTGCCCGAGCCATACATCATTGCCAATTACAGTATCACCCTTAAAAGGCAACTGTTCGATTGTAGGCGTTACCTTTTCCCAGCCCCCACCGAAAATATTAAATGGATATGTTGTAAAGCCAGTCATACGGTGGTTCGCCCCATTCATCATAAAGGTTACTCCCTCGGCAATAGCACAAAATTTCCCGATAATCAGTTTGTCCCCTAAGAATTCATAATGATGCTGGATATGGTCATAGAAATTCTCCGGGTTGTTATGATGATCACTGTAATAAGTATATTCCCCAATCTCAACATTGGGTCTTTGGGGTAAATTGCTTATATAGCAAACCGTCGTTATACTTTCATTTGGATAAAGTTTTTTCTTATCTGGTCCAGCCATAATGACCCTTCTCCCTTTTTGTTAATAAATAAATTATAGCCCGGCTTGGAATGATTATATAACAAAAGCCGTCCCTTGGTATTTGTCTTTGTAGTAAGCAATGATCCGGTTTTCCTAAAAACTGAGGTGTAAAAAGAAATAATGATTAATAACTCAGAAATAAAAAGTAAAAGATTACATCTAAACGGTATTTATGTTAATTGCTATACAGCAGGGGAGTCTGGGACACCGGTTATTCTGCTGCATGGGGCAGGTGTTGATTCTGCCGATATATCCTGGGGTGAAATTATTGTGCCGTTATCAAAACAGCATCGTGTGTTTGCCCCTGACCTGCCTGGGTATGGTAAAAGCGACAAACCTGCTGATGTCGAATATTCAATGGCTTTTTATGTAGAGATATTGGAAAGTTTAATTGAATCTCTCAATCTTACTCAAATATGCCTAATCGGCCTTTCCCTTGGTGGTGGGATTTCCATTGCCTATACACTAAAGCATCCAGCACAAGTTGAGAAACTTGTCTTGGTCGGGGCATACGGACTATTTAAGAAGCTTCCTTATCATCTGTTGTCATATTGGTATACAAAAACATCACTGAATGAATTATCTTACCGGCTCACAGCTAAGAGCAGAAAACTTGTCAAACGGACGCTGTTATATGGTTTGTTTGGTAATCCAAAGAATCTTTCAGATGAACTGGTGGAAGAAATATATCAAGCACTAAAAGATCCTGGTGCAGGCAAAGCCTTTGCATCTTTCCAAAGAAGTGATATTTCCAGCCAGGGTTTGCGTTCAAATTTAGCGGCAAGGTTGGCAGAAATTAAAGTGCCTACATTAATTGTCCATGGGACTAAGGATTATAGTGTTCCTGTGCTATATGCACAACAAGCACATCAAATGATCAAAGGCTCCCAACTTTATCTAATGGAAGGGTGTAAACACTGGGCCCAAAAGGAGAGGCCGGAAGAGTTTAGCCAGGTAGTCTCTACTTTCTTATCATCGTAGACCAGCTCTTTTGGTAGTCTTTCTTTATTCCAATACTTCTGTTGTCCCAGTTCTTCATTGATTCTCTAAGAGGGAAAAACATGGTTCGCACTAATAACCAACACCAGAGATACCACTTTGGGCAGTATCTCTGGTGTGGTAACAGTAATATCCCAGTCACACACTAAGCCTTCTGAATAATCTTTTCATCCTTGATTTCATAAACTATATCGGCTGCGTTCTCCAACAAACGGACATCGTGCGATATGAAAATGATTGTACCGGCGTAGTTTTTTATCAAATTTTCTAGTGCTTCCATAGCAGGAAGATCGAGAAAATTGCTGGGTTCATCCATGAGCAAGATGTTATATCGCCCCAGCAGCATTTTAGCAAGCTGTAATTTAATGATTTCGCCACCGCTTAAAACAGCTAACTCTTTGTGTACATCAGGAGGAGAAAACCCCATAGATGCCAGTACAGCGCGAATTTCAGACATCTGGTAATCACAGTTTTCCACCATAAACTCCATAACAGCTTGATTATGGTCAAACTTGTATCCGTTTTGGGCAAAGTAGCCGATTTCTGCCTTAGGCGATATGGAGATGCCATCTGCACGATCTAGTATCATTTTGAAAAGCGTGGTTTTACCTGTTCCATTGGCACCTGTTACCGCAATCTTGGCCCCCAACGGAAATTCGAAAGATGCTTTATCAAAAATGACCTTATCCCTAAACTGTTTGCAGATATCTTTTCCCGTGATTGGGAATGGGTTGTGAAGTTCTAAGGATTTACTCTGCCGGAATTGAACAGAACGAATGGCTTCGGGAGGCTTCACCTCACCAAGGGATTCTATTCGATGCTCCATATTTTTAGCAGCATGATGGAGCTTCTTTTGCTTGCTGCCCATCGTTTTTTGATGACCAAGTCGTCCGCCACTTTCAGAGCTGTTTTTTCTTGAAGCTCCCTTCGCCTTTTGGACAATATTCCGAGCCTGACTCTTTTTTTCGGTGATTGCTTTCTCCAGCCGGTCTCTTTCAGCGGTAAACTGTTTATATTGTACAGCCCGGTTTTGCCGTTCTTCCTCCTTTTGGGCCAAGTATTCGGAATAGCCGCCCCAATACTCGGTAATCTTTCCCTCTTTCAACTCCCAAATCTTATCGACAACGTGATCAAGGAAATAGCGGTCATGACTTATGATGAACAAAGCACCAGAGTAATATTTAAGCTGGTTGATCAAAAAGTCTATACCATCCCGATCCAGGTGACAGGTTGGTTCATCGGCAAAGATACCATGTACCTCGCCTGACAGAGCCTGTGCAATTTTAAGCCGGGTTTCTTCACCACCACTCCTATATTCCCCTTTTAAACTGTCAATGCCCAGCTTGCCCATTAAAGCGTAATCCTGCACCTGTTGGATAGCTACTTCATCCAGTTGTGGGATGTAGGTAAAATTACCCTTCCGAACAATTTTGCCCTGTGCTATAGGGCGTTCACCTAGCAGCACTTTTAGCAAGGTGCTCTTTCCTGCTCCGTTCGCACCTACCAGACCGATCCGATCATAACTATAAAGCGCCAAATCATCAATATCTAAGACAGCGCGGCCCATATATTCCATGTAAATATCTTTTGCTTTTATCAATAATTCCATCATGGTTGCCTCCTTCAAAAATCGCAGTTTTCTCTTCGCAGGCTAGCCTGCGATTTAAGAAGCGAGGACTATATAAAAAAGAAGTACCAATGCATATAGCGCATAGTTTAGCTCCTTTCTTCATTTATTTAGCTAAATCTCGGCAGCTACACAGAGAAGTGCAATTCCTCTGCTGCAAACCCTAATTGTATTTGGCCATAAAAAAATACAGATCAAAAGCCCCTCATGCGGGCTTCGATCTGCATTTATCACGAGGAAGAACACGGCTATAAGGCACAGCAAAAAAAGCTAGCCTAATCGCCATCTATGTCTACATACGTAATAATAAGCAACCCAAAAAAGCCCACAGTTGTGGATAAAAATCAGCTTTTTTATTGCCAGCTTATCGAATACGCATGGCGTGCAACATAGATAACGAGCCTCCTAATAATGAATATATTGAATCATAACATTGACGATCCCACCTGTCAATTCAGTATGACAACCGCTCCCGTATTGAATTTCCATTTTCTGTTCCTTTCTATAACCACAGGATTAGTGATCCGTGAATTAATAGACTAGTCAAGTCGAGAAAGCATTAAATTTATTTTTATTTATCTTTTTTTCCTGCTTTGTTCCTGAATAAATTTCCTGGCGTTTTTCATACCACCCATGCCGGAAAACATCCTGTTGATTTTCTCTGTTTCAATCTGCTTGGAGGTTAAACCCTCATATCCTGCTTCTTTTTTTAGTTTAAGATAGCTGTCCAACCGTTCCCTGGTGATTGTACCCTGTTGGATAGCCCTTTGGATTGCACAGCCTGGTTCGCTTCGATGGGAGCAGTCACGAAATTTACACTGTTCAGCCAGCCGATCAATGTCTGAAAAGGCTCTGGCTAAATCAGCATTTTCCAACCCCAGCTCTCTCATGCCAGGTGTATCAATAACGATTCCCCCATCTTGCAGAACAAGTAATTCTCGCCGAGTGGTGGTATGCCTGCCCTTATCATCTTTGCGGATATCATTGGTTTGCAGCAATTCCTCCCCTGCCAGACGATTGATCAGGGTAGACTTACCTACCCCTGATGAGCCAATCAAGGCAACGGTTTTCCCCGGCTGCACATAGGAGCGAATACTACCGTAGCCGTCCCCAGACATTGCTGAGGTAACCAATACATCCACACCAATGGCCACAGATGAAACCTCTGCCATTTTTTCCTCCAGGTTAGGGCAAAGGTCTGCTTTGGTTAGCACCACCACGGGAAGGGCTCTGCTGTCCCAGGCAATCGATAGGTAACGCTCTAACCGTCGCAGATTATAGTCCTGATTCAGGGCCATGCAGAGAAAGACGGTGTCAATATTGGCAGCAACAACTTGCGTCTCTTGCTCCATGCCTACTGCTTTACGTTCAAAGGAGCTTTTTCTTGTCAGCACCTGGTGAATGATGGCATTGCCACCTTCATCCATACTACGGTCCAGCATAACAAAATCGCCTACCGCTGGATAATCAGACAAGCGGCTAGCCCCATAGCGAAACCGACCGGATACTTCAGCAAAGACCTCACCATGGGGTGTCACTGCTTTATATAAATCCTTATATTGGGAACAAATACGCCCCAGCACTAAATCTGGATACAGAGTTGCCTCTTGCAAAAAACGTTCGCTAATGCCGTAACTTTTTAAATTGTCTTTATGAAACACGTTATACCCTCCTCAAAATGATGAAATCACCCTTTGGGAGGTTTAGGCAGCTATTTTATCTTCCACAAACCTCCCCATTAACCACAATTGTCACAATATCCATCATTTTGTTCAAAATAACATCTCCTTTCATAAGAGCTACCTCTAGTATATTGGTTTTTCTATTATTACGCCAGTGAGGAAATAACATGACCACCGTCATTAAAAGGGGGATTGATAATGGGTGGCACCGGATATGGTGGTGGAATGAACTTCTCCTTTATTATATTGTTAATTCTTATCCTGCTGTTCTTGGGGCAGGGTTTTGGCACAAATTGTGCTAAAGCTTACTTCAGCTTTTTTAAGATTAACCAATAAAGCCGATATAACCCCGGCACAACGGAACAACGTTTAACTAACTTTTTTACAATGTTATACTTACCCGCTTGATTAATCTGTTTATACCACAACACCCAGTCATTACCCGTTGTTAAACATCCTTTGGGTTGAGTCTTTTGAATCCACTGTTGCAACGCTTTACTCCCTTCTCTAATCCAAAACCCCTGACTGGTAAGAACCATAAGGCTAAAGATTTCTTCCAAGGGTTTTCCCATGACTTCCCAGGTCGGTCCATGAAACACAGACATACCGTTACCTAACTTAATTTCTCCCCTTGTGTCCATAATATCCAGGGCATGCAGTAATTCGCTGGCAGGAGCCATGCCGTTTAATTCAATTATTATCCGGTCTACGCCTGGCATATGGATAAGTTTCCTGACTTCTAACAGGTTAAAGCCCTTTTCCCAGTCCCGTATTGCTACCCTGTTTCCATAATCACCCAGTTCAGCCTCTCCCCATTCGGTCTGGATAACAAGAATTCGTTCCTGAGTAAAAACTTCTTGTATTAAGTTATTTATTAATGTCGTTTTACCCGAGCCTAAAAAACCTTGTACAACATCAACAACCCTCATAAAACTATTCCTCAAATGATAGGCGCAGCTGTTCTACCTTCAGGTTGACGCCGATAACCACAGCTCGTCCGGTTAGCTGAGGCGTGCCACCTGCTATATCCCAGTCACCGCTTACATACTCAAAGTGAAGCCATTCGCCATTCCCCGGAACAATTCCCTTTGCCCTCAGAACCTGTCCGTATTTTTTGTTTTCTTGAAAGCTTGATAAAATTCTTTGCAATGAAGACGCATTGAACTCCTTTGGGCTTTCCCAGGACCAACTGTGAAACACTTCTGCAGCGTTATGTCCGTGCTGCTCGGAATGATCACAGCTACAAGAATGGCTATGCTGCTGGCAGCCGCAGCCCGGAACGTGGTGATGGTGCATTTCCTCATGACAATTACAGACACGCTTAATACCCGGTAGTTTAATCAAAGGCGATAGGCCCTTGGTCAAAAAAGTTTCTATCGGTATGTTAGCCCTTAGAATTTGACTGCCCGCTAACTCTTCCCAGGGAGTTGTTACCCACCGGGCGTTTGGATTTAAGGGTTTCAGCACCTGCACAAGCTCCTGAATTTTTTGCCAGTCCAGGCCCTTTGTCTTACTAAGGATTAGGGTCTGAGCATGCCTTAACTGGTCCTTAAAGAATTCACCAAAATTCTTTAAATAGATAAGACCCTTCCGGGCGTCCACCACTGTGAGGATATGATCAACTATTAATTTGTCTTTGAAGACCTTCTGCTCCAGAATACTGAGAATCTCAGAGAGTTTCCCAACGCCTGTAGGCTCAATGATGATGCGCTGGGGCTTCACTTGATCTAAGGACTCCAGCAATACCCGGGTAAAATCACCCTTTAACGAGCAGCAGATGCAGCCGGAATAGATCTCTTTCATTTCTACGTCCTGTTTGGCCAAAAGCGCCCCGTCGATCCCCACCTGACCGTATTCGTTCTCCAGCAGGAAAATCTTTTGGTTTTGATACGAATCGCTCAAGAGTTTTCGGATTAGAGTTGTTTTCCCTGCACCTAAGAAACCAGAGATAATGTCTACAGGTATCTGAGTCATTCGTGCCCCCCTCCTTAAGCAACTTTTAATAATCCTGATAAATATACGGCTCAGACAGTGCTTGTATTTTTTTAATAGCCTTCATTTTTAACTCACCGAATAGACGGTACATTCCTTCCTGGGCGTAAATATTCACGTCCGTGCTTGGTTCGTTTAGTAGCAATCGCTCTGGGTCAGATGCCTGAGATGAGCAATCTCTAAACGGACCTGCTTGTTCATTTATACAGCTCCCAGGGCAATTTTTAAATTTTTAAGATTTTCCCGCATGATAGAAAGATAATCTTTACCTGCGGCGATATCCTGATCGGATAAACTTTCAATTGGGTCCAGCACCAGGGTTTGGCCCTGCAGTTCAGAAGCAATCGTCTCGGATACTTTGGAACTTACCAGTGTCTCAAAGAAAATATATTTGATATTTTTTTCTCGGGCCAGTTTTATTACAGCAGCCATATCCGCAGGGCTGGGTTCACTTTCAGCAGTAAGTCCCCTTACCGGAACCTGGATTAGATTGTATCTTTTGGCCAGATAACCAAAGGCGGCGTGGGATGTAACAAATTCTTTTAACTTAGCAGTGGCCAGGCCAGTTTGGTATTCTTCATGGAGCAGATCAAGTTCTTTTTTGTAAGTCTCCGCATTAGCCTCGTAAGTGCCTTTGTTCTGCTCATCTACCTTTACTAAACCAGCCAAGATGTTATCTACCATTACCTTAGCATGAATAGGGTCAAGCCAAATGTGTGGGTCCTTGCCGCTATGATCATGGTCATGCTCCTCGTGCTTATCGGTTTCCTCTTGCTGGCGATCCTCTTTGTTAGCTTCTTGATCATGAGCATGTTCTTCTCGGGGTGTGTCATGATCGTGTGGGATTCCTGCAATTAATTCAATGTTTTGACCGGCAAGAATAACGGTAACCTTATTCTTGTCAATAACGTCCAGCACCTTGTCAGCCCAAGGTTCAACGCCTGAACTACTAAGTATTAAGACATCCGCCTTCGTCATTTCTGCCATGTCCTGGGGACTGGGCTCCCAGTCGTGTGGTTCGGCCCCGGCAGGTATAATATTTTTTACTATTATTTTTTCACCGCCAACATGCTTGGCAAAGTCAAAAAGCGGGTAGATACTGGTATATACTTTTAGCTGCTCCTTAGAACCGGAACTTTACTCAATGGAATTAGTACCGCAACCTCCGATTAAGATAGCGCTAAAGAATAAAAAAACAACCAATAGAACGGATTTCTTCAAAATTTGTCTCCTCCTTTAATCCATAATTTTTTCGCACTTGTCCCGTAACGGATTAATTAAACAACCCGTCGTTCAAAACACCACCCCTCAATAAGAATAATTCCTATTTAGTATTTATTATTATTAACATCAACACCAATATATGTCAAGTTCTTAACGGTAATTTAAGGAAATTTTAAAAAAGATCCATGGAATAAAACAACCACCCTGTTTAAGTGGTGGCTGTACAACTATTCGGTCGTTATATTTACAAGAGAAGAACCCTTTTGAAAACGGTAGTTCCCTCTCTAAGTAATGATTAGCTGCTGTTTGATAACTACTGGGCCTGGGTATAGACGGTTAGCTAATGATCTCATCAAAATTATATTTCATCATGCTTCTCCCCCAATCAATCAACATTGGCTTCCAAAATCACTCAGCCTTGAAGTTGTAATCACATTTTTGACATTGCGAAAGGATATGCTGGCTATCCTCTTTGTGGTATGCGCCCGACCATCTGCAAATGCTTTGCAGGATGGGTACAACGGATTTTCCCTTATCCGACAGGCAATATTCCACTCTTGGCGGGATTTCATTAAATTGTTGTCTTTGAACGATTCCGTCTGCCATCAACTCTTTCAAAGTCGATGCCAAAACAGCGTCTGTGATATTTGTCATTTCCTTGCGCAGAGAGCTATAACGTAAAACCTCTTTCTCTGCCAGAACACAGATAATCCGCGACTTCCATTTCCCGCCGAAAACTTCCAAGCCATATTCCAGTGGGCAACGAATATCTTTTGCTAACTTAGGCTTATACATTTTGTACAACCTCCTGTAGCGTAATTATAAAAGGCATGCTGTACTAGCAGCAAGTAACTATGAAATTTATGAGTTACTCATGAATTTGCTAATATATTCTTCTTCCGAAGTCCTTTGACTATAATCAAAGTAAGCTCGGCCACAGGAGCCTTACAAAATCCATTTAGGAGGTTATAATGAAAGTCAATGCATATCTGGAAATCACGATGAAAATCGAAGCCGTTAATCGTCCCGCAGCAGCAAAGGTCTACGCCGATTACCGCGAGCCTTTCCTCAAGACGATTGAAGGTGCTCTAACGAAGGACTTGTTGATCCGTGACGAGGATGTTCAGGTGTTACACGGTTTTGACAGCGTGGCACAGGCACAGGCATACTTGACCAGCGAGATGTTCCAAAATGATGTGTTTGTTGGCCTCAAGCCGCTATGGAGTGCCGATCCCGATGTGAAAATATACGGCGTGGCCTAACCTCTGCTCTCACAAAGTTGTGTCCGATAAAACACGTAAGAAAAGGAGTCTGTTTCGATAAACGATGACAGCTCCTTTTCTTTTATTGCTTTGGGTTGTAAAAAATATGTCTTTTTCAGTGGCCTTGGTCCGTTCCTGATGTACTATATAGATAATCGTTATAGAAATAAATACTTTTATTAAGGGGTGATTTATTTTGGGTCAAGGGGTGCAATTTTTTCCGATTGGGTTATTTGCCAGCGTGATGGGGCTATGCGGATTGTCTATTGCCTATCAGCGGTTTGAGCAGGTCTTTGGGCTGCATTTAGGAATTGGTCTGCTGCTGCTGGTGATAGCCTATGTCGTGTTCGCGGTGGTCAGCGCTGCCTATTTAGCAAAACTGGTTAAACACACGAAGGAAGTGGTGAATGAATTTAATCACCCGGTCAAAGCCAGTTTTTTCCCGGCTCTATCTATCAGCCTGCTATTATTGAGTATCGGCACGCTGGAGGTATCCCGTGAAGTGGCTAGGTACTTATGGATCGTTGGCGCGGGCCTGCATTTTGTCTTTACTATTATCATTATGTCCCGCTGGATTAACCGCAGCTATGAGATTGCTCACGCTAACCCAGCCTGGTTTATTCCCGTGGTCGGTAATATTCTGGTGCCGATCGCCGGCGTAGAATTTGCCCATAAAGAATTGATGTGGTTCTTTTTTAGTGTGGGTCTGTTTTTCTGGCTGGTGTTGTTTACGGTAATATTTTACCGTATCATCTTCCATAGCCCCCTGCCACCCAAGTTAATGCCTACGCTGTTTATTTTGGCTGCCCCCCCGGCGGTGGGATTTGTTGCCTATACAAAAATGACAGGTGAGATGGACGGTTTTGCCCGCGGTCTCTTATATGTGGCGATTTTCTTTGTCTTTTTGCTATTCTCAATGGTGCGGAATTTCATGGGACTGAATTTCTTTGTATCCTGGTGGGCTTACACTTTCCCCATGTGCGCTGCGACCATTGCCACTACTCAGGCCTTTAAATTTACCGGCCTAGCCCTGCTCGGGTGGCTGGCAGCTATTTTTATAGCCGTAACCACTCTAATTACCGCGATCGTAGCGGTTCAAACGATAAACGCTTTTCGTCAAAACACTGTCTGTGTTCCGGATTAATCAAGGGCTTACCTAGAAACAAAAAGCAAAGAGTCCCAGCAAAAATTGCCGAACCCTTGTCATTAAAGTCTTTTGAGAGAATGGTGAAAAAAAGATTTTTTGCGGTTAGGCAGAAAGTATGATCCTCTGCTTTTCAAATTGAAATTTATACGTTAATAAAATATTATCCTAAATTACAATCAAGTATCATCTGACTATGAGGGATTCCATCTTCCAGGAATTCTTCTGAAACTTGTCTAAAGCCTTGCTTTTCATAAAGCTCTTTTGCATATGTCTGTGCTTCTATTTTTATAGCAGCTGCCCCCAACCTATTCTTTGCAACCTTTATCCCTTCTGAGAGGATTCTGCTGCCTATCCCACATCGTCTTTTTACGGCAATCACTCTGCCGATTGATACTTCGTCAAAGGAGCAGCCTAAATTCCTATTTATCGTATGCTGTAATAAACTTTGAATCCATCATAGCACGCTTTACGACACGAAAAAAGATATAGCCCTCCTTGGCGGAAAGGCTATGTCTTTTGTGTTTTGTTCGATATATCTATATCATCTATCCAATTAGGAGGGATTCGAACTGGCACAAGCCATTTTTTGAATTTAGTGTATTATTTTATATGATATAATATTCTAAATGTTTATGAATTGGGTGACGTTGCCATGTTCATTCGAACCAAGGTCTTTAAAAATAAAGACGGTTCCATCAGAACATATCGCCAACTGGCAGGGTCTTATCGTGACGGTAAGAAAAATCGTCAACGGATTCTTCTGAATCGAGGTCGCCTAGAGGAATTGCAGGAAGGTCAAATTGACCGTCTTATTGAGCAGTTGGCACGTTTTTCTCAAGAACAGTGGAATAAGGTTACTATGACTGAAAATGCGGATGTCCGTTGGATGAAACAATGGGGTTCGGAAATTATCTTTCGCCATCGATGGCAGCAACTTGGCCTTGGTAATATGTTAGATGATGGAACTATAAACAGTAAGGGTACCATTTTATCCCGGAAGGGATGTAGTGGTATGTTTTGCTGTTTTCTTTAATTTCAAGGGTTCGCACCTATCTCATTTCAAACGTGAGTTTTAGCCCCTTTCGGCAGAAGGATACTCGATGAAAGGGTTTCCAGAAGTCTTATTAATGAATTTGAAAATGCATACAGGCTGATGATAAGATTGTTAAAATCATATCAGGTTGCACCTGCGGCTGGTAACAATTGTTCCATTTAAAATACACAAAAAATGTCGATGAGGAAAGCAGAGGAGCAAACAAGCTGTCCGCGTGTCTTTGGTTCGCCAGCAGCTAACAAAAAGACCAAATCATGAAAGATGGAGAGATGTTTTATGAATCAAGTACCTTTGCTTTTTTCGTTGCTATTCTTCTCTGCATTTGCTATTTATTTACTCTTTGGCTTATATATCATCTATATGAATCCGAGGAGAAGTCTTAATCGAATGTTCTCGGCAGTATGCATTTCCTTATGTTTTTGGTCCATCGGTTTTTCCGTTGCAAATTCTGCACCGGATTTGGAAACATGCTTATTGTGGAGACGGATCTCCGCCCTCGGCTGGGGAACCGCCTATAGTTTAATGCTGCACTTTTTGTTATTACTTACCGGCGCAGAATGTTCCCGCAAACGTTGGAGACTTTGTGCGCTTCTGCATCTGCCCGCGGTTGTCTGCATCTATGCCTTTGCTGCTTCGGGAAAGATTACGGCAGTTCAGTATAATTTGGTAAAGCTGGATAGCGGCTGGATTAATATAGCGATCCAGAATGGATGGACCACATTTTTTCAGATTTATTATGTTGGCTATGTCCTGGCCTGTTTGGGGGTCATTTGGCGATGGAGGCAAAAAGCCTCTAACCAAACTATCCGCAAACAGGCAAATATTCTCTTACTCTCAATGGCCGCGGCTCTATTGCTGGGAAGCCTAACGGATGTGATTTTAAGTGCTGCCTTAAAGGGTTCGCTGCCACAGATGGCCCCAGTGTTTACCCTGCTGCCAATTGCGTCAATATACTATTGCATGAAACGTTATGGTTTAATGGGGGATGTTTCCCAAAATGAGGACGATTTGATACTAAGCGGCGAGACCCGTTCGAAACTGCATTTTTACTTATCTTTTGCGTTTTTGGCAGGAGGCTTTACCGGCGCCTTAGCTTATTTTTTACCCCACATGGTGCAAGGAGAAAAAAGCCTGAGGACAATGCTTAATGCCAGCGTATGGCTATTTTTCTTAGGTGCAATTACCCTATTGTGCCAACTAATTAAAAATAAGAAAGTAAAAGAAACCATTGTCTTAATCGCAATGCTTTGCAGCATTCCGATCATAACTTTGCAATTTATTGATTTTGCCGGGATAACGGTCTGGGCTTTCCCCTTGGTTTTAATGATCATTTCCTTGGTCTTCGGTACAAGAATTCCTTTAATTGCGCTTATGGCTGTATCCGTTGCAACTCAACTTTTGGTTTGGATTAACAGCCCCGAAGGGGTTATCCAATTGGATAGATTTGATCACATTGTAAGAATCAGCATCTTTCTGATTGCCTTTTGGGTTGGTTCTTTTGTAAACAAGACGTACATTAAAAGAATAAAAGAAAACATCTATCAGATTGAGTTTCAAAAACTTATCTCCGATATCTCTTTTAACTTTATTAGTGTTAATCAGATAAACATTGATGAGAAAGTTAATGATATGCTGTACAAGATAGGCCATTTCTTCCAGGTTGATCGTGCCTATATTTTTTTGATTAATCGGAAAAGCACCACAATGACCTATGCCTATGGATGGTGCAGCGAGGGGATCAGCCCCGAAACCGAAGCCATTCAAAATGTGCCGACAGATGTATTCCTCAGGTGGCTGGAGCAGTTAAGCACGGAGAAACTGGTCTACATAGAAGATGTAAGGAAGCTTCCCGATGAGGCTTCTGCCGAAAGGGAACTGCTTATTGCGCAGGGGGTCAAATCTGTAGTGGTTATACCGATTGAGGAAAATGGGGAGCTTCTGGGGTTTATGGGCCTTGATTCCGTGCGGTTATTTAAAAGCTGGTCACGTTATCATATCGAATTGCTAAGGATTTTATCCAATTTATTGGCGGATGGACTTATCAAGATTAACTCAGAAAAAGAGATAGAATATATGGCATATTATGACCAGTTGACGGGGCTCCCTAACCGCACGCTGTTTTCTGACCACCTTGCTCGGGCCATTCAGCTTGCTAAGCGAAATGAGAAGTTTATCGGCGTTATATTCATGGATCTGGATAGCTTTAAAATGGTGAACGACACCATGGGGCACAATGCTGGGGATACTTTGCTCAGAGCAGTGGCACAGGGGTTGGCGCAGCGCCTGCGAAAAACCGATACCGTTGCCCGTTTTGGCGGAGATGAATTTCTAATTTTAGTCAATCACTTTGCGGATAATGAAGATGTTATTAAGGTTGCCGATACTATCATGAAAATGTTTGAGCATCCCTTTGAAGTGCAAGGGCAGGAATTTTTCATTACCGGGAGTGCGGGGGTGGCAGTATATCCCTTTGATGGTGATGATGCCGAAACCTTGATAAAAAATGCCGACATCGCCATGTATATAGCAAAATCTAAAGGAAAAAATCAGTATGAACTGTGCACGGCGGAAATGAAAGACGAGGTAAAGCAAAATATCAAGATATCTAACAGTCTGTACAGGGTACAGGAGCGAGGCGAGCTAACCGTTTATTATCAGCCCCAGGTCAAGCTGCAAACGGGGCAGATTACCGGCCTGGAAGCTCTGTTACGCTGGAATCACCCGGAGATGGGTATGATACCGCCTAATGTTTTTATCCCGCTTGCGGAAATGAACGGCACCATTAACAGTATTGGTGATTGGGTGTTAAAAACGGCCATAAGCCAAAATAAGCGATGGCAGGAAAAAGGATTCCCCCATCTGCGCCTGGCTATAAACCTGTCCATTATTCAGTTCAGAAATCCTTATTTTGCCGAAAATTTAGATAAGCTTATAAAAGAAATCGGATTGAATCCCAAATGTATTGAGCTGGAGATTACAGAGAGTGTCGCCACGAAAGAAGCTGGACACATCGTAGATACATTAACTAAACTCAAGCAGCTGGGGGTATCCATTTCTATCGATGATTTCGGGACGGAGTATTCTTCCCTCAACCGGTTAAAGGTGCTCCCCATCGACCGAATCAAGATTGACATGCAGTTTGTTCAAGGTATTGAAAACAGCGAAAAAGACCGTGCTATCACTAAAGTTGTTATCAATCTGGCCAAGAGCTTGGGATTGGAGGTGCTGGCAGAAGGCGTAGAAACAGCACGGCAACTCGACTTCCTCAATCAAAAATTATGTGATGAAGTACAAGGATATTATTATTACAAACCCATGCCCGCCGAAGAGATTGAAAAGCTTTTTCTGCAGCTTTAAAAGACTTTTTTATGATGAAGGGCCTCCAATATGGCTGCCCTTCATCATACTTATTCGTTTTTCGTATCTCCACCATCGATAGTTATCGGTGTTTCTTCGCTGGATTTTTCTATTGGGTTGTCTTCCTTTTTTTGTTTCCGTGACTGACGCCATAGGGACCAGCGATCCCTAAATCGTGGGTACCAAATCATCGTTACACTCCCCAGACCCATAATGCCAAGAACCAGTAATACCAGCCAACCCAGCAGAGGAATCCACACCAGGTGAGCTACCAGCAGGATACCCAACAGCATTTCCTTTACTTGGGAGAATTGTTTTAGATCAAAGGCGGAGCTAACCTTACGTCCAATCTTAAGGCAGACACCAGACATGCCTACCAGGGATGCCAGGACGAGGGTAATCCCCAGTGCAATGGATATTGGAATACCAATGATCGTGATAAACAGAAGAAATACCAAAGGGATACCCAAAGCAGTTGAGACAAATCCAAACCATAAGGTCTTCAGGGGTCTTAATGTGATATTCTCCATGCTGGCTGCCGCATCATTCGTAAAGAAACCATAGGTTATGAACAAGGCGGCCAGGATGCCCAGTAAGATCGGCAGCCAAAGCAGGAATAGGAATGCTTTATTCTCGTCTTGAACCACAACCCTTTCCATTCCATCGTAACGGTTGGCAGAATTGTAATGGGAAAGATTAGCTCCTGGGGTTTCGGCCTTAACAATCCTGATGGCTTTATTTTCCGTGTTCATAATCTTGCCTAGTACATTGGCACCTGGTTCCATGACCACCGATTCAGTGCTTGTTAGCACATCGCCATGAATGATGGCCGTGGAGCGTAGAATAATTTGCTTACCAGTGACCTTACCTTGTATGCTCCCAGCCAAGTCCAAGCGGCTTTCCTCTGAACCGGCATTACCCATAATCGTTGTCCCAACAAAGGTTTGAATATCCTCGCCGGTAACATTGCCATATACAATTCCTTGGTTTCTGTTTTCTATTTGCGGATCGAAACTATAGTTTGGGTTTCTTTCGTGTTCAGCACGCATGTCGGGTGCCAGAATTACTTGGGAGCCTTGCACATCTTGGGTAACTGTGCCACCATAGATGGCCACCATTTCTTTGGCCACAATGGAGCCAACCCGTGCATCCTGGTAGATGCGAACTTCCTTCGCTTCAAGGGTACCCATCACCTGACCATTTCTTAATTTAACCCGTTTAGAAGGTTCTTTTAGTTCATGGATAATTTCATTTGGGTTGCCGAGGTATTCCCATTGATTTACGCTTTCTTGTATGTCCGGTGGGGCGGCTGTTTCCTCTTGCCACATTTCTTTACTGGGTAGATTTAGGCTAAAGGATATTTCCTTGGCCAGTTCGCCTTTCTCTAAAAAACTAAAGGCTACAGCCAGGGAGATCATAGCCAGGAGCAACGTAAACCATTTGAAAAATAACTTCAAATATCTTTTAATCACTAAGTCCTCTCCTCTCCGTGGTCGAAAAATATTCTTGAGCTTATAAAAGCAGTTATCATAGCAATAATTGTCCAGGCAATCACTGCCAGTATCGTAAATTCAATTACTTTTTGGTATGTTGTGGCCTTCGTCAAGAATAAAAGTAATTTGCTAAGAAATTGGCCGGTGGATTGATCCGGTAGGGTAAATACGGAACCCCAGGTTGAATAAAAAGTTTGACTGCACTTATTGCCAGCCAGATTGATCGTTGCGTAGAAACCATGCCACATCTTTGCCACACTCTGCCACACTAACAAGGGGGTTTCCTGCCAGGTATATTTTTGACCCAGGTAAATGACCCAGGTGATGACGCCAAGTATAGAAAAGGAAACCAGAAGAGGAATTCCCTTAAGCATAAAATCCCACCAGGAAAGTTCATGGTTTGTTTCTTCTATCGAAACTTTCTGGGAGTTTGCCAGGGGTTGGATTGCCGCCATGATATTTTTTGTTAAATCTTCCGGAACGGGTTCTCTGGGTAGTTGAACCAACAGACGATCTAGTTCATCGTACCCTTCCCATAACGGTTGGCACTGGCTGCATGTTTCTAAATGCTGTTTAAAGAGTTTTTCTTTTGGTTCGGATAACGGATGATCTAAATATTTCGTTGCATCACGGTGCGTCCATTTACAGTTTTTCAACGCTAATTCCTCCCCTCCTTGGACAAATTTAACTTTTTGTGTAGTACAGCTTTGCCACGATGCAGCAAGGTACCGACAGTCTGTACCGGGAGTTGCATAATTTCTGCAATTTCCTGATAGCTAAAGCCTTCCATATGCCTCAACACAATCACAGTCCGATACTTTACGGGTAATTCATCAATGGCTTTTTGCAGCCCTAAAAGCTTTTGTTTAGCCTGGTAGATTTGTTCCGGGTTGCTCTGTCCATTAGTGGAAAGGGGTGACAGATGTTCTGTGTATTCAGGTACTGTGTTCTCGCGTATTCTTTTATTACGCCGATAGCGATCCAGACAAACATTGATGGCAATTCGATAGAACCAACTGGTAAAGCGAGCTTCCCCGCGATAGCTTGGCAGTGCTTGATATAACTTAATAAAGGCTTCCTGGGTGGCATCCTGGGCCTCTTCCCGGTTGTTAAGGATGCGGAAGGCCAAATTATAGATGCCACTCTGTGTGAGTTTGACAATGGTTTCATAGGATGCTGCATTTCCTTGGATTGCCTGGTCAATCAGGCCTTGGGCTATATCTGGTGTTGCAATGGCCTTCCGCCCCCCTTTCCTTCTTTTTGCTGATCCGTATAATTTGACGGAAGCATCGTTTAGATTATTTCACCTAAAAAGAAAAATTCAAGAAAAATGGGGTGGCAAATTAATCCAGGGAAAATCTTAATCCATTCTATTGTTGAAGAAGGAATCTGGATTGCAAAATTGAATACAGAATCACATCGGAATATTCGTAAAATTATAGGGGGGTAAAAATATGACCATGATAGAGGAAGGTTATAAGAAAAGATATAAAGCAGGTAATACTCCTTGGGATCTTGGCCGACCTGATTTTAACCTTATTCAGACTGTAACCGCTAGGGCCATAAAGCCATGCCAAGTACTGGACATTGGCTGCGGAACAGGAAGTAACTCCATCTGGCTTGCCCAAAATAACTTTGCTGTAATAGGTATTGATACCTCAGAGATTGCCATCCAGAAGGCTGTTGAGGAGGCTTCGAACAATAATGTCACTTGTACCTTTCTGGTGAATGACATCCTTTTAAACAAAATTGAGGGGTCTCCATTTGGCCTTGCCTTTGACAGGGGCTGTTTTCATTCATATAATTCGGATGAAGAACGGAGGATTTTTGCAGAAAAAGTGGCTGCTCATTTAGAAAAGGATGGTCTGTGGCTTAGTCTGGTTGGCAACGCGGACGAACGGCGTGATGTCCCAGGGCCACCGCAGCGTTCTGCCCGGGATATTGTTAACTCAGTGGAACCCTACTTCGAGATCCTTTCCCTGGTTTCGAGCCATTTCGAATCAAACCATCCAAGTCCCCCTAGGGCCTGGGTTTGTCTAATGCGTAAAAGACCTATTGCATAAATGTTTGGCTATTATCATTGGCAGCTAGCTAACCTAATCCCCTTACTATACTAAAACTAAGGGAGTGGGTACGAATGGAGGAAACGTTAAAACAGATTTTCGAACAATTAGCCCAGATAAATGGTAAAGTGGAAAGCTTAGAAAATAACATCAATAGTAAAATGGAAAGCTTGGAAAACCGTATAGATGATAAAATGGAATGCCTAGAAAACCGTATAAACGGGAGAATGGATAACTTAGAAAGTCGTATAAACGATCGAATGGACGGTTTAGAAGACCGTATGGATGAGAGAATGAACGGTTTAGAAAACCGTATGGATGGGAAAATGGAATGCCTGGAAAATCGTATAAATGTAAGAATGGACAGTGTAGAAAACCATATTGAAAAGGGATTTGTGCAGGTAGACCAAAGGTTCCAAAAAGTGGAAGTGCGCCTCGACCGGATAGACGAATCAATAAAGCAGGTGCAAACAGCTTCCTTGGAACTTCTATCTGACGTTAAGGAAATCAAAGAGTATAACGCCAATTTGGTAATGGTTCCAGCCTCAAGGATAAAAACGGTATAAAATATTTAAAGGGGACTGACTAAAAGGTCAATCCCCTTTTTGCACGATCGGAGGTTTCTAAATTGTACCGATAGCGTACTTAATAATAATCCAGGGTTATCGACTACCCCTTATAATTTTTTAACGTTTAATGCCCTGAAGGAATTTAATACTGCGATGATCGTAACGCCCACATCTGCAAATATTGCTGCCCACAGGGTCGTTATTCCTAAAGCACTCAAAACGAGAATCCCTACTTTTATACCTATAGCAATCACGATATTTTGCCGGGCAATTCCTAGTGTCTTTTTTGAAATTCTTATGGCTGTGGCAATTTTAGAAGGTTCATCGGTCATGATTACAAGATCTGCAGCCTCAATGGCAGCATCGGAACCCAAACCACCCATTGCAATACCAATGTCTGCACGGGCTAAAACAGGGGCATCGTTAATACCGTCACCCACAAAGGCAAGTTTACCCTTTTCTGATTTCTGTAACAATAATTCTTCTACCTTTTCCACTTTATCCCCTGGTAACAATTCGGAATATACTTTATCTATACCAAGTTCCTTAGCAACCTTTGCAGCAACCGCTTGTGTGTCACCTGTTAGCATCACAGTTTTCTTAATGTTAGCGTGCTTAAGTTCCTTAATGGCCTGTGCTGAGTCGGCCTTTACTTCATCGGCAATAACGATATAACCAGCATAAATATGGTCTATTGCAACGTGCACAACAGTACCGATAAACTCACCTTCATAGTAAGGCATATTCATCTTTTTCATGAGCTTACTATTTCCTACCAGGACCTTTTTTCCGTCGATCGTTGCAATAACACCATGACCTGAAATCTCTTCTACATTTGCAATGCGTCCACTGTCAATTTCTTTAGCATAGGCCTGTTTGATAGAATTGGAAATTGGGTGGTTAGAGTAGCTTTCTGCATAGGCAGTGAGCTCCAGTAGTTCCTCCTGAGATACTCCCTTTGCATGAATCTCCTGTACAAGAAATACACCCTTGGTAAGGGTTCCGGTTTTATCAAATACAATAATCTCAGTTTCTGCTAATGCTTCTAAATAGTTACTTCCTTTTACTAATACTCCTTTTCTTGATGCCCCACCAATTCCGCCAAAGAAACTTAAGGGGATGGATAAAACCAGGGCGCAGGGGCAAGAAACCACAAGAAATGACAATGCCCTATATATCCAATCCCCAAAGGTGGCACCCTCTAGAACCAGTGGTGGAATAATGGCAAGGAAAACGGCTATTATAACAACGATCGGAGTATAATACCTGGCAAACTTCGTAATAAATTGCTCCGAATGTGATTTTTTATTGCTTGCATTTTCAACTAAATCCAGGATCTTACTTACGGTAGATTCCTCATACTCCTTTGTAACCTTAGCTGTAATAACTCCATTCAGGTTAATGCAGCCACTTAAAATATCACTTCCCACTTCTACTTCACGGGGAACAGACTCGCCGGTAAGGGCGGATGTATCAATCATTGACTTTCCCTTAAGTACGATACCGTCAAGGGGGACTTTTTCTCCTGCCTTTATAACAATAATGTCGTCAGTTTGTACCTCATCCGGGTCAACTTTTACCAGTTCCTCTCCTCTTTTTACATTGGCGTAATCCGGTCGAATATCCATCAGGCTGGCAATGGATTTTCTTGACTTATCAACCGCATAGCTTTGAAAGAGCTCACCTACTTGGTAAAATAGCATCACAGCAACACCTTCTGGATACTCCGCAATGAGCATTGCACCAATGGTGGCCACAGTCATTAAAAAGTTTTCATCAAAGGCCCGACCCTTAATAATGTTTTTACAGGCTTTTATTACAACATCCAAACCTACCACGATATAACTGAGTCCATACAAAGCAATCTTAAACCATTGGTCACTTGGATTCATTACCGCTGCTGCAATAAATAACACGGCCCCAAAAAGAATTCGCCAAAGACGTTTTTTCATTACGACACGACCTTTATGCACAAATTTTCCCTGTATTGGACGGAGATCTTTAAATAATTACATGAATAATTGAGCATTCATTCATATATAAGGCTAAAAAAGATTACCTATCTTTCGTTGAACACCTTTATTATGCCTTTTTCAGTATGGTATCTGGTTCAAGGTCTTTAATGATTTTTTCCGCCGCCTGTATAATGGCGACCATCTTTTCAGCTTCACCCTCAATCACAAGTTTGCGGGTCATAAAGTTAACAGTAGCTTCTTTAACACCATCCAGTTGACAAATGGATTTCTCCATTTTGGCTGCACAATTTGCACAATCTAAACCTTCCAGAATAAATTTCTTTTTCATAATATTTATCAGCCTCCTATGTTTTTGCATCGTTTGAATACTTGCTTATATGTTCATGTTTAAACCTAAAAAATATTACCTCCTGTTAGCCTATCGGTATGAAACACGGGATCAGAAGGGAGATTCGTGCACTAATTGGTTATTCAACGAAAGATGTCAGACATAAAAAGCCGATGCTCCTTGGAGGGGGATATGTTAGATTCATTTTACGGTTAATCGTCCTCATTGATGTGAACTAAACCTTGATTAAATATATGTTTGACGTGCTCATCATCCAATGAATAATATACCACTTTACCCTCCTTTCTGTTCTTTACCAAACTAGCTTGCTTTAGGACTCTAAGTTGATGTGAAATCGCTGATTGTGTCATGTTCAGTAAGGCAGCAATGTCACAAACACACATTTCCGCTTCATCTAAGGCCCATAGTATCTTGATTCGTGTTGAATCTCCAAATACCTTAAAGAGTTCTGCCAAGTCATAGAGGGTTTCTTCTGGAGGCATTTTACCCTTCACTTGCTTTATGACTTCCTCATGGATTACATCGCAAGAGCATTTTTCAATTGGGTTCGGCTTTTTTGCCATATTCAGACCTCCCCGATAACAACTTGCACATACATATGAGCGACTGCTCATGTGTTATAACTCTATTATATTCCGATTTTACGATGTGTCAATAGTTATATGAACAGATACTCAAGTGTTTGGTCCTACTTACGAATCATCTATTTATTAAAGTACCTTAACCGATACCCATTGATAGCGGTCTCTCCCAGGGTATCTAGCAACCGATAATTTCCATAGGCCCCTACCACAGCCCCAATGCCGGGCAGCAATTGTAGTAACTTCACCAAATCAATATAATCTCGATATTCTTGCTGTAGTTGTCGCCAATCGATGCTCTGCAGGGGTAGGTCCGGGGGGAATTTTTGTACGGTGCTCTGCCAGTGGTAGATTTTCTGGTAGATTTCCCGGCGCCCCTTGTCACTGGCAAAGGCCAATTGAAAAAGATGCAGGATATACAACCGCTCCCGGTAATCCCGTACATTATAGCCATAAAGAGCGGACACCTCAAAGAGAAATTTCATCTTCAAAGAAAGCAATAACGGAAAATCGGCCAAACCCAACAGAAGCCCACCGGCCCCAGTGCCAGCCCCCTCCCAGGCAGCGGCCTTGCGATAGAATATCAACCGACTCTGTACCTGTTTTTCTCTTTCCTCCAAGGTTAAGTTTAAGGAAACGGGCTTTTGGGTTGTATACTCCGAACCGATTAAAGTGGCTCGGAGCAGATTTTTAATGGCCGTGGTCATGGCCTGATGAACCCGTTCAGGGATCAATTGATTCACTCTGTTTTGCATCCCCTTGGTCAAGTTATTGAAAAGCGAGGGTCGTTTTATCATTTTAGCCTGCCAATTACTTAACTCTAGGCGAGCTCTCTTTTCATAGTTTTCCATGGCGAATATTCTTCACCCTTCTACGCATAACAATACCGTCTTGATGCTCTAAACTAAGGGGTTGAAAAAAGTTTGGAATAATTGCTGCTTCCCTAAAGCCATTCCTTTGATAAATCCTTTGTGCCGTCAACCAATTCCTAGAAACCATTAATACAATGCTTTTAATCTGGGGATATGTCTTTAATAATCGATTGATGAGGGACTCAAACATCAACTTCCCTACCCCTTCACCCCTAAATTCCGGCAATAGACCCATCGATGAAATATATAATTCCTCGCCTGCGGGATCATGGATACCCTTAATCCTATGGCCTAGTTTTAGATTTACTGTATCTATATTTTCTTGATACTTCCATAACTCCGAACATATATAGCCAATTACTCTGTCCTCATGTTCCAGCAGCAGAAAACCGGTGGGGAATGTAAATATTCGTTCAAGAAAGACATCCTTTTCTTCTTTAATACCCTGATGAAAGGAATTATCCTCAATAAACATAATGTTATTAATATCTTCCTGTGTGGCTTCCCTAAATTTAAGATCCGCTCGATTCATATAAACTCCACCTAAAACGTATTTTCTCTTTATTTTTATACATAGTTATCAACGGGTCAACACCTTTGACCATTTATGTGGACTAACACGGAAGTTGGCAACAGAAAACAGGCCAATATCTAACTGATCTGTTTACTTGGCATTTTGGCGTCCTTCCAAAAGAAGACCACCATAGGGATAATAACGATAAAGGCACAGATAAGATACATATAAGATAGCCCAAGTGTATTTGAAACAAACCCTAGTAAGATAGAGCCAATGCCAATTCCTAAATCAAGGGCAGTAAAGATTGTGCCGTTGACAGCCCCCCTGCGAAATGGCTCAACTCGATTGATAGCCATTGCCTGAAGGGTTGGTTGTATAATGCCAAAGCCAATGCCCAGTATTATTGCTGATATGACAAACATCAGATAGCCCTTTGCCATAAATAGAACAAAAAACGAAGTGGACAAAGCCACGAAACCGATGGACATTATCTGATTCGGACCGCGTTTATCAAAGATTTTTCCTGCATAGGGTCTCACAAACAATAAGGACACACCGTAAACCATGAAAAAGATACCTGCATTCGCAACGTTTAATTCCATTGCGTAAAGAGTTATAAAAGAAACAATTCCTCCATAGGTCAAGTTAACAAAGAATATTACAACTGAAAGGGAATAGACCCTTGGTTCTAAAAAGCTGTTAAGGCCAATCTTTGTTTTCGGCTTGTCCATATTACTTTCAAAGCTCTTTATACCAAGTACACATAAAAGGGCTAGGGCTGAAATGAATGCACCAGTGGTAAATAGGGTATTAAAATCATACCTATCAAGAATATAAAGACTTAATACGGGTCCCACTGCCATAGCGAAGGTACCGGCTAAGCCGTAGTAACCCATTCCTTCCCCTCTTCTTGCAGCAGGCACAATATCACTGGCTATGGTTCCTGCACCTGTTGAGGTAAAACCCCAGGCAAACCCGTGAACAGCCCTTAACAGAAAAAGTATAAGCATACTTGTTGCTAAGTTATAGGCAAAGGTTACTGCCACAAAAGCAACTAACGCTAACACCACAACACCTTTTCTACCCATCGTATCCAACATGTAACCAGAGATTGGACGAACTAAAACTGCTGTTATGGTCAGAATCCCCACAATATATCCAACATTACGTTCACTACCTTTTAAGACCCCGGTAACATACATCGGTAAAGTAGAAATCAAGAAATAAAAGCTTGTAAACATAAACAAACTGGTTAGACAGATAAGGATGAAATCCTTGGTCCACAGAGATTGTCTTTCGTTCATAATCGTTTCTCCTTCTATTATTTTGTAGTCTGGCTGTTAGTGTGTTTAGGAGTAAGAAAATACCTGGAACGAACTTCCAATATTTATCTCACTTTATATTTGAATAGGATTACTGAACAATCTGACTGGCTTCTAAACCTTGATTTATTGCACCAAAAATAAGTTGAAATATGCAGCCCCAGTTCAACGACTTAAGCGTTTCTTTTGACAAATGTTTGTTTGCTGCCAATTGGGTAGTACCTGTAACCGTCTACAAACTTCTTAAGTTATATCCACTTCTTCGAAGACATTCAGGGTCAAAAAAGGCAGCTAGATGGGCATCATAAGAGAATTTAAAAAAGAGAATTTAAAAACCAAAGCTTTTCCCATAGTACCCCCCTTACTGCTTAATATATTCTCCTTGAAAAGAGGTAAGCCATGCAACCAATTAGTAAGAACAATATAATTGCGAATTCAGTTTTAAGCATTTTTTACCTCCTGGAAAATGCTAGTTAAATCATTATTCGTATGAAAATATTAGTTGTCAAAACAAGTATTAATATACAAAAACCTTATCCACCTAAATTTTCGAAGATTTTATTAAGAATTACTTTAACCTGCTCTATTTGCTTTCGATCGATACCTTTTAGGGATTTATCGAGAGCCTGAAATGCTATCGGAAATAATTTATCCTTTAATGCACGCCCTTCGCTAGTAAGAAAAATTTGATAAGCCCTACCATCTTCTGGGTTAACTTTTCTTGTAATATAACCCTTCTTTTCAAGCTTTGCTAGCATTCTTACCGTTGTGGGTTGATCTTTGGAAGTCAATTCTGCCAGTTCTGTAGAAGAAATTCCTTCCCTCTCCCATAAACGATTTAAAACTGCCCATTGTTCGGGCGTTACATCATAATCTTTAAAATGATGCAACAAGTTATTTTTCATGCGTGTATTTGTACGATTCAAAATAAACCCCAGACTATTATCAAGTTTAAAAGTCACTGGTCTCTGTATCTCCTCCATAACGAATGAACCTTGTCTAGACAAATTATATCCTTTTAAAAGCTGAATTTCAATAAATGGTCCTTATTGTTTTTTAGTCAATGACATATGGTTTCTACAGCAATAAAAAATAAAGCTCCTTGGACTATAGAGTCGAAAGAGCTTTATTTTTATGATTGTTTATCTCCTTTTGTTAAAAGTATAATTCAAGCCGTTTTGAATCGAAGCATCCAAGCCCACCTAGAGCCTGGGTTTGTCTAATGCGAAAAAGGCGTGGGATATTAGAAAAATAATGATTTGCTCATTACAAGTACGTTATGTTGATGATGCTTTAATATTGTGCTTTTTATTGATTTTCCCCCTTTTACCCCAAGGCTTAAAGACAGATAGAAAGGCTGCTACAATTAGAGTAAAGGCCTGGAAAGATCCAAAGTAAAGGTTCAGTTTGGCATACTGTAAATAGGTACTATTTTGCAGTGCGGCAAGACGCTCTACTTTTGAGATAGCCTCCATACCATTCACCCAGGTGCCAAGGTAGAAGGTTCCAAACAAAATAGCACCAACGGTGATAACATACTTGACAATAATCCAGGGGAATTTAAAGAACCCCCAGTTTGTTAACCATGAAAAAAGAATACCGGTTATTAAACAACCCATTGCTGAAGGTATAATGATAAAGTCATCGATCATTTTTATAGAGGCATTCACTGCCCAAAGTTCATCTCCATTAGCAAGTTGGCCTCTAAAAAAGGAAAGAAGAATCATGGATAGCGCCGCTCCAATCCATAAACAGGCAAAGAAGATATGGAAACCCTTTAACCATGCCTTTCCCGTCAACCCAATTTGTTTCATCTAGCTACCGTCCTTTCAAAATGATTTTGAGATGGCAATATTTTTCCCGCACCCCCCTCATGATTGCCACAATTTGATAAATTAAATGACACCTTTAATATGTACTACTTCACCTTTTTAAAGGGTATTACCAGACAATTAAACTGGTTGCGGGATTTCCTGTGGCCAGACCAATAATAGGTTGAAACATGCTGACCCACTTCTATGACCTGCGGATTTCTTATCACATAGGTGTGTTTGCTGCCTATAGGGTAGTATCGATAGCCATCGATATACTTTTTTAGCTTGTAGCCACTTTTTTGAAGACATCCTAAGTCAAAACAGGCAGCTAGATGGGCATCATAGGAAAACCGAAACACTACGTCCTTTCCCATAGAAAATTCCCCCTTACTGCTAACTTAAAAATGGGAAATCATGACTACCCATAAAGTAGTTGTCAGAAGAAGTAATCTGCTAGAAATGTTACCGATCTAAGTTTTCAAATATTTTATTTAAGACCACTTTTACCTGTTCAATTTGCTCCTGATTGATACCTTTTATTGCCTTATGAAGGGCTTCAAAGGCAAGAGGAAAAAGTTTATCTTGCAAAGCTTGCCCCTCATTGGTTAAATAAATCAGATAAGCCCTACCATCCTCAGGATTTCCCTTTCTTTTAACAAAGCCCTTTTTTTCAAGCTTTGAGATAATCCTTACGGTTGTGGGTTGATCTTTGGAAGTGAGTTCTGACAACTCCTTTGGTGAGATTCCTTCCCTTTCCCACAAGCGGTTTAAAACAGCCCATTGTTCAGGTGTAACATCATAATCCTTAAAGTGGTGTAACAGAGTATTTTTCATGCGTAGATTCGTACGATTTAAGATAAAGCCCAGACTATCATCAAGTTGAAAGGTCACTGTAATCCCTCTATCCTTACATTATTGTCAAGACAATTATATACTGGCCTCAAAAATCAAACAAAACGTGTAATTGGTCTTTAAAGAGCTTTTCCAGATTTATTCTGTTTTTTCCTTTTTATTGCTGTATAAGTCATAGGTTTTGCAAATAATAACGGCATACCTTCTTCATAATTTAAAGGGGTAATGCCAGCTAAGCCAGCATTACCCCCCATAGGAACAGTATTAAAACCACATGTTTACAAATTGGCGAGCAGTTCCTTAGCGCAGGCGAAATAGTAGTGACGGCCATTCGCACTTGTATCCAGACGGCCGAGTATGAGAAGACCTTGGGCTTTGTATTGTTTTGCCTGTCTATGGGAACAATCCGCAGCGATAAGGATATCTGCAAGCTCAATAGCCCATTGCGCTTCTTTGTTGTCCAGGGCTTGGCCGATAGCGGAAAGCACGGACTCCGCGCCACCCATGAGAGCGATGGTTTTTTCTGCACGGATTCGACTTGGCAAGGGATTAAGATGGGTTGGGTTGCCGTCAAACCAACCTACATAGCCGGCATATATGCCACGAACAGACCAGGCAACCGTACCATAAAATTCGCCAAGGTAAGGAAGCTTGGCCCACTTTTCAGGTAACTTTACTGCTTCTGCCACCTCCTCCATCGTCATGCCCTGATTCATGCCTTTAAGGGTTTCTGAAAGTATGTAATCAATAGCATTACGGAAATTAGTCAGTGTTTCTACAATAGCAGTTTCTCCCAGGATGGGGTGGGTATGGCCGGGGAGGAGACATTCAGCGCGATAAGCGATCAGCTTATCTAAGGTCTCAATCCAGGTGCTGATATCACGATATTGACTGCCCCGGATAGCATACAGATTGGGCCAGCAACCGTAATAATTATCACCACAAAAAAGCACCTTATGAGCTGGCAACCAGACCAGCAGCTGATCATCCGTTTCACCTGGAGCGGCAGCAAGTTCTAGGTGAATGCCATCGATCGTGCGGTTGATTTTTTCCTCATTATAAATCGTAGTAGGCGGTACAAAAGCCCTTTTGCCTTCACTTTGAACCATACCTTCACGGATTCCTATGCCTTGACAAAGGGCTTCTTCGTCGCTGATTTCGTAGCCATGTTGTCTGATACCGCGCTGATTGAGAACATCATTGAGGGCATTCATCCGCCCAAGGACCGGCTTGCGGGGGGCAAAGGCAATAATTTCTGGATTAGTTTCCATGAAAACCCCGGCACCACCACGGTGATCGGGGTGGCCGTGGGTATAGATAATGGTCTTAACTGGTTTGTTAGCATACCTAGCGATAATGCCTTTAAGGTCTTCTGCACGCTTGTCGGTATCAAGGGTATCAATTAAGATCACGGAAGTTTCTCCAATGATAAAGCTGGCATTGCTATGGCCATAACCCATAACGTGATAAATGACACCTGGAATGATTTCTGTGATTTGGCGTGGGTATGCCTTGGCTGAAAAGTCCTTTAATAATTGTTCTCCATCTGGTCTTAACATGGATTCACCTCTTTATAAAATTTGTTTGCATAAAGGTTTGATATCAAACCTTTTAATGAAAAATAAATGAATCCATCGTAGATTCATATTGTTATATCAAACTTAGAGTTAACCCGATTTAATAAGCTTTCCAGGCTAACTGATTCTTCATCTGTTAAGTCTCCGTAAAGAATACCATTAAGTTTTCCGGAAATATCATCAAAAATCGGCTTCAATTCAAATCCTTTCTTTGTTAATTTTATATAGGTTACCCGATTGTCCGTCTGGCTTTTTTCCCTCTCCACAAAACCGTATTGTATTAGCTTTTCGACTAATACCGTGACGGTCGGTTTTGTTCGATGGATTTTTTCAGCTAACTCCCTCATCGTGAATTTTTCACCATAAAAAAGAACAACTAAAATATCTCCATGCGAAGGAACGATCCCTTTAACTCCTTGAACTTCCAGTTCCCTAACGATAAATTTTGTTGCCTTTTCTCTTATTCTACTTATAAGTGATAGTGCATTTCCCTGTTTCATAATGACATTATAATTAGATATCAAACCATTGTCAACCGGGATAAAAAATTATCACGCAATCCATTCATGAGGCTCCCCTTCCGTTGAGTATTATTTTGGTGTAAAATGGAGATAAATTTGGTTTACAGGGGTAGAAAAAGTTAGTCAAAGAAAAATACACATAAGGATAAGAGGGTTCTAATGATGAGAGAAAAGGCAATGTCCGTGTTAAAACAGTACAATAAAAGTGAAGCATTGGTTCGGCATGGTATCGCAGTGGAAGCAGTAATGCGTTATTTTGCTGCGGAGGCTGGAGAAGATGTAGACTATTGGGGTGCAGTTGGTCTTCTGCACGATGTAGATTATGAAATGTATCCGGATGAACACTGCAAAAAAGCGCCTGAATTATTAAAAGAGGCAGGCTATGATGATGCATTCATACATGCAGTTATTAGTCATGGACATGGTATAGTAGTGGATGCAGAACCAACACGGTACATGGAAAAGGTACTTTTTGCGGTAGATGAGTTGACGGGGTTAATAGGGGCCGCCGCTTTAATGCGTCCGTCAAAGTCAGTAATGGATATAGAAGTCAAAAGCGTAAAAAAGAAATTCAAGGACAAAAGTTTTGCAGCTGGTGTAAATCGTGACGTAATTCTAGATGGCTGTAAAAACCTTGGTATGGAACTGGACGATGTTATTAACAAATGCATACTTGGTATGCGTACACAGGCAGCTGAAATAGGATTATAAATACAAATTTCTCAATTCAGGAACTCGGCGCAACTGCGCCGGGTTTTTGTTTTTGTACAGTTATACGTTGCAGTGTATTTGCGGAGTAAAGTTATCTTTTTAGGGATAAGATAGTTATGTTATAAGGGGGAGTTGGACGCATGGTTCTTATCAATCTTTTTCTAGTAGCGATGCTCATAGCCGCCACTGCTTATTTTGTGGCCACAGAGTTTGCTATTGTCAAGGTGAGAGAATCCCGTATTGAGCAAATTATACAAGAAGGCAATCAAAAGGCAGTGGCAGTAAAAAAAGTGTTACATAATCTGGATGGTTACTTGTCAGCTTGCCAGTTGGGTATTACCTTAACCGCCCTGGGTTTGGGTTGGTTAGGAGAACCTGCCGTGGCAAAACTAATCGAACCAGTTTTTCACTACTTTGGCTTACCCCAGGCCCTGATTGAAGGCTTGGCCTTTCTAATTGGCTTTTCGACCATCTCTTTTCTACACGTAGTAGTGGGTGAACTGGCCCCCAAGACCTTGGCCATTCAACGGGCTGAAGCAGTCACGCTAGCCCTTGCTCCTTCTCTCATCTGGTTTTATAAAATTATGTACCCAGCCATTTGGGTTTTAAATGGTTCGGCCAGAAACTTGGTTCGGCTGTTTGGCTTGCACGCCGTTTCCGAACATCAGCAAATTCATTCAGAAGAAGAAATTAGCATGATTTTACTACAGAGCCATCAAGGGGGAGAAATCAATCAAACAGAACTTCAGTTAGCCCGCAATTCCCTGCATTTTGCCGATCGGGTTGCCGGAGAAATTATGGTCCCCCGCACGGACATGGTCTGTTTATACACGAATCTAAGCTGGGAAGAAAATTTACGTTTTATTACCGAGGAAAAGTTTGCCCGTTATCCAGTATGCGAGGAGAACAAAGATCGCATTGTGGGTTATATCAATACCAAAGATCTCTGCTTTAATAGTTCTCTGACATTGAACGCCATTAACATGGAGGACTTTCTTAAGCAAGCCCTGCGACCAATTATAGTGGTAACAGAACATACCGGCATTGATGAAATATTAAAGCAGATGCAGAAGAGTCATAAACAATTGGCGTTGGTGGTGGATGAATTTGGAGGAACTGCTGGGCTCCTGACGATAGAGGATATACTTGAGGAAATTGTCGGGGAGATTCAGGATGAACATGATGAAGAACGAAGTTCTGTAGAACCTCTGGGAGATAATAGATACTCGTTAGATGCTCGTTATGCTGTTGTAGATCTCAAACTGGATTTTGGCCTTGATTTGGAGGCCAAAGGAGTTTTTACCCTAGCTGGTTGGTTTTTGGAAGAGACCCAGCATCGCCCCGCTGAGGGGCAAGTTGTTTGCTACAAAAATGTACAGTTTAAACTGACGGAACTCGAAAAAAACACCATCCGACGGATCGAGATGGAATTTTTACCTGCTTCAAAAGAATAATAAAAAGGAGAGTCTTTATAAGCCTATATAGCATTGTAGTAAACTTCTTGAAACTCAGTATCCGCCGCAAGGGTAATTGTAAATTATCTTAAAGGAGTAGAAGATCAAACCTTAAATATTTTTCTTTTTAAGCATTCCTGCATAATTAATCCTGCTAAAAAGCCAATCCCCATGTTCCAAATGGAGAACCCAGCGGTAATAAGCAGCGTATAGTAGTCATTCTTTTCTTTGCCCACATCCCTGGCAGAAACAGCAAGCTCCAGACCAGCAAAAAACAGGATTACTCCCAAAACACTGGTAGGAAAAATCTTGAAAATCAATAGAATTGAACTGCTGAAGCAAAGAGCAATTACTAACAAGATACCCCCCAAAATAACTGTTGAACCACCGGTACGGGCACCAAAGCGGACATGACCTGCCATGCCACCTGCACCGTGACACATAGGAATCCCACCAAAGATAGGGGAAATTAAGTTCATAATACCTTGAGACATGGCCATTTTCTTTTCTGTAACAGGATGTTCCGGAAACAGGCGGTTATTCTCAGCAGTAACTGCCATAACTGCATTACCAAAGGTTAAAGGAATCTGGGGTATAGCTAGAATAAGTGACCCTTTGACAAAGTCAGACCAGGTAAATCCCCCTAAAGCAAATTGGGGCAGACGGAAATCAAACTTAATACCGGCAAGTTCATGAACCAAACCCGGGTTTTTGACCAGAGCAGCAATGACCCCAAAGACAATTAAGGCAAACATAGCTGGCATTCGTTTACTGGTTAGTAAAATAAAAGTGATAAATATGGCAATAACAGCCACCGCAAAATCTGTCTTCATCAGCCTGGTTCCTTCCATAATAAAGGAAAGACCCAGACCAAGTACAATCCCCCGAAGAACTGGTTTTGTCGTAACCTTAGAAATAAAATTCAGGGCACCGGTTGCACCGATGATCAGCCAAAAAAGTCCTGTGAAAATACCAGAACCCCACACCATACCAGGGGTTATTACTGCTGCCTGCGTAATCGCTGCACCACCAATTGCCTTCATTGGTTGGATAGGAATGGGTGTTTTGTAATAAGATCCTGCCAGGATAAGCAGCATACCAAACATAAATAGTACACCCAATGGATCCATTTTCATTACAGTAATATAACCTACAATAAAGGGGATTAGGGTTCCAAGGTCCCCGAAGGCCCCCGCCCATTCCGTTTTGTCATAGCGATTTTTTCGAGACATAAAATCACTCCATAGGTTTTTTTAGCAAGGAATCATACCGCATTCCTCTAATATGGCATGACCCTCATGACCGGTGAGAAGGTCTACAAATTGCTTTGCCAGGTCATCGTGCTGGGTAGTTTTGCTAATCCCTACAGCAAATTCTATCGGTTTACCGTGGATAATAATATTTTTACCGGGTATTTTGCTTTCAACAGATACCGCTGCCTGATCATAATAATCTGCATAGGCTGGATTAGAGAGATTAATCTTGGAAGGTAGAGTAATGTAGGGAAGTCCCAATTGCTTTGCTTCTGAGGAATATAAAAAAGCATAGTCGACCTTGCCTGCAAGCAAAGCCCCGGCTAGATCCAATGATTTGGGGTAAGTAGAGTAGTGGAGGCAGGCACTGTCTAATTCATGAGTAAGTCCGGGCCTATTGTAAAGCTTTTCTGCAAGTTGCCATACCATCAATGTTCTATAACCGCAGGGATCAAGGTTATGATCGGAACGGGCAAAGATCACCTCTGGTTGAAGTAATATATCAGCCCAGTTTTCTGAATTAATTTCTTTGCTTCCCCTGGAGAAGTGATCATAGGCAATGACAATTTGATCCGTGGCAAAAACAAAATAATCTTCCACCAGATCAGGTACTAACAACTCTGCAAATAGTGCCTGGTCTGCAAGGGCAATGATGTCGCATTTCTCCCCAGAAAGCAACCGCTTTGCACCTTCTCTTGAACCAACCCCTTTCATTTCTAGTGTTACTTCAAGATTTTTTTGCATAAAAACCTCTATGCAATTACCTATTATCCTGTGTAAAGCCCCGGCATTCATTATCTTAAGATAATAGTTATTATTAGCCATGCTAATACCCCCATTAACTACGAGTTATGGTATTGTTCATAAGTTTTAAGGAAGTTAGCGAGTTTTTCCTTTTGCTGTTTAATATTGATGGTCCATTGACTGAGCAATTCCTCTCCACTTTTTGTAACTGTATAAAGACGTCTTCCTGGTCCCGACGGACCTGTCTCCCAATGAGATTTTACGAGTTCTTCCTTATCCATACGTCGTAAATGGCGGTAGATCGTAGCTGGGTCCACTTCCTCGATGGTAAAATCCGCATCATTTAGCCTTTGAATAAGTTCATATCCATGTGAGGATTTTATCTGTAAAAGCAAAAGCAACTGAGCTTCGATAAGTCGGTCACTGGAAAAAGTAATTTTTTGTAGGTGACTCATATCCTTACACCTCAACTATTTTCACATTGCAAATAGGTTTTGGAATCACTATAGCACAGCAATTTAACATTATCAATAATATCTGTAATTTTTTATATCGACAGCATTTGCTTAAAGATGTATTGTAAAATCGGGTATTCGCTAGGGTGATTTACTCTCTGTTTTCCGTTTTTTACCTTATTATAGAACTACCCCCTCTTTTTAGAGGGGGTAGAGAAGGCATACCCTTAACAAATGAATAATTACCTTGAAAAAACCTTTTAGTGTATTACTCAATCAGTACCTTAGTGCCCACAGGCACCATGCTGTATAATTCTAGGATGTCATTATTATTTAACCGAATGCACCCACCCGAAGCCTGGGTACCGATGGAGTCAGGCTCATTCGTACCGTGGATGCCATACTTATGACCAAGGGGAGCCCGTTCATCATCATTTGCCCTTTTGTCCTTGGCATCGGATACAGCTAGGCCCAGCCAACGGGGACCATAAATATCATCCGGATGCTCCCCTTCCTTTATATGTATTTTGTTTACTATTTTAAAGGAACCTTTCGGTGTATAATACTCTTTTTTCCCTGTGGCAACAGGATACTTCTTTACCAGGGATCCTTGCTCATAATAATAGAGTATATTTATTTGTTTGTTAATGATAATTAATTTTTCTTTAGTATGGGGATTTGGATAAGAAGCTAATAATTTTATTTCCGGTGTTAGACTTACTAAATAGCTGTTATTCTGACCCTTTATCAGTAAGCCATCTTTGATATAGGTTCCTTTTAGTGGAAGGTTTTCTTTTTGTTTGTTTTTAATCCTAGAAGCTCCCGAAAAAGAGTTGTCTTTCGACGCAAAGACTTTTCTGGATAAACCACCGGTTACGATTAATTGATGACCCTCTACAATAACCAGATATTGACCATGGCGATAAATGACTTGATTTTCTTGTAAAGGTTTTTTAAAGGGGGCATTTTGGCATCCTGAAATTAAATATAGAAAAATTAGCAAAACCAGCAATATGACTTTTTTCATTCCCTTTCCTCCTCGATAATTCTATTGTTTACCGCAAAGGAAGGAAATATCGTAGTGGCATGAAGGAATGTGCAATAGTTCTTCACATTCGCTTAATTATGTGTAAAAATGGGAGTGTTGAGTTTTTTCAAAGGAGATAAGTTTAAAAATGCATAAGGAAGAATTGAAACAAGGAATCCATGATTCAATCCCCATTGTTTTAGGTTATTTACCCCTGGGGGTTGCCTTCGGGGTGTTGGCAAATCAGGTTGGTATGTCAATCATACAGGCTACGATGATGTCGGTCCTGTGTTTTACAGGGGCCGGGCAATATATCGCCCTTGGGGTCATGCAAGTGGGAGGGGCGGTGTTCACCATCATCGTAGCCAATGCTTTAGTAAATTTAAGGTATTTATTATTTGCTACATCTCTGGTGCCCTATTTTAAGGGACAAGTTCCTACTGCCATTGGGACCCTGCTCTCCTATGGCTTGACGGATGAAACCTATGCAGTAGCAATGAACCGCTATCAGGATCACCCGCCCACTGCCTCCTATATGGCTGGTCTCAATATAACCTCACATCTTGGTTGGATCAGCAGTACCTTATTGGGAGCCATACTGGGGAGTTTTATTGGAGATACAGATCGTTTAGGTCTAAATTTTACCTTGCCGGCGATGTATATTTGTTTATTGGTTTTTATTATCAACCGTAAATCCGACACCATTGTGGCCCTGGCTTCGGCATTATTATGTTTGCTAATTGGCTACCTGCTTCCGGCTACGATGGGGAATATGTTTAATATCATTATTGCGACGGTTATTGCAGCCAGTTTGGGGGTGTTTATTAGTGAGCGAGAGTAGCATTTGGATGATGATTATCGGTGTTTCGTTGGTATCCATTTTGCCGCGTATTTTGCCGATCGCTCTGTTTTCCCGCTATGAATTTCCCAAACCACTAAAACTCTGGTTATCCTATGTTGCCCCGGCTGTTTTAGGCGGCTTAACGGCTATAAGTATATTGGCACCAGAGGGAGACATTGATATCCGTATTAATAACTTGTATATTTGGGCCTTTATACCTACACTCGTAATTGCTATGAAAACTAAAAGCCTCTTCTATAGTTTGCTGGTTGGCATAGTAGCCATGGCTTTGTTATATAACTTTACTTCCTAATATTTTAAACTTGACAAGGAATGTTGTTCCATCTTGCCCTGTTTGAATTTCAATTTCCGCGTTGTGTCTAGCCGCAATGCTATAACATATGCCCAAGCCCAACCCTGTGCCATTTGCCTTGGTAGAAAAGAATGGGGTGCCTATTATCTTTAGTAGTTCTGGCTTAATGCCAGTTCCTTGATCCTTTACCGCAACTACTACATAGTTATCTTCCTTGTAGGTACTTATTGTTAAATATTTACCACCAGGCATTGCTTCTAGTCCGTTACGACAAAGGTTTAAAACTAACTGACGAATCTCTTTGCTATCTAACAGTAAATTTGGAACATCATTAAGTTGTGTTTCTACATATTTATATTGACCAACCGCATCTGCTTGAATTAAGGGTATCATGGCATTGATTATTTGGTTTATACTTTCTACCCTTAATTCTTCCGGCTTAATCTTAGTGATAGACAGAAATTCTGTAAGCATAGAGTTTGTACGATCCAACTCTTCAATCATCAGCTTAAAGAAGTCCTGATATCTGGAGCATTCCTCTTTACTCTGTAGCATTTGCAGAAATCCTCGAACAGTGGTCATTGGATTCCTTACCTCATGGCTTATGCCAGCTGCCATTTGACCAATAAGATTAAGGCGATCTAGCCTTTTTAATTCTAATTCAGTTTTTATTTTTTCCTCTTCATTCTTTTTTTGTTGAATAAATGACCAATATCCATTAACTAAAAGAGATAATTGGTTGGCATCTGTTAGGTTATAATCATCCTTTTTATTTGCAACGATTGCATTCATTACTATACGATTTCCCGAGAAAATAGGTGCGTTTAATACACGGGTTAAGGGTATATGACCAACAGGCAGACCCTTCTTACCTGGTAACTCAGCGTCATAGTCATTGATAATTGTAACTTTCCGTTGACGAATGGCTTCTGCCCAAATACCACCATCCTTTATTGAAAAAAAGATAGGGCTTTGTTCTTTTATTTTGCAGGCAGACATGACATTCTCTGATCTAAAAGAAACCTCCGTCATGGTTTCATCTTCATTAACTAAAGCAAAATACCCTATTTCACTGCCTGTTAATTTTATCATTTGATTCAATACAAATTTGCCAACTTCATTAATTGAAGCATCCTTCATTTGGTTCATTTCCAGAAGTGCTTCAAGTCTCATTTGGTTAAGTTTTATATTGTTTTCCATTGCTTTTCTCTCTGAAATGTCCTTCATAAACACAGATATCCCATCATCATAAGGATAGGCCTGCACTTCGTAATAAATATTGTTGTAAATAGATTTTGTTTCAAAATTTACTGGTATCCGTTCGGACATTGCTCGATGTAATTCTTTATAAAATGTTGAATGAATAACCTCATGTAAAATGTCCCATATATTCTTACCTAATAACTCTGCACGGTTTTTGTTTAATGGATAGTCTTGGTATTTATTTACATAGGTAAAATTCCACTCTTTGTCCAATGCAAAAAAGCCATCAGAAATACTTTCTAGAATTTCGTTTAGCTTTTTATTTGCTTTTTCTATTTCCCCTGTTCGCTCTTTTACGATTATTTTAAGTTGTTTTAGCAGCATGTTAAATAAATGACTTAATTTTTTATTCTCATCTTGTATCTTAATTAGTTCGGCAATTAATTGTTCCTTGGTCTTATCTTGATACCTCATAAGAGTACCTCCGAAACTTTGACATTTTCTACTATTTTCGGAATGCATTTAGATATTCCTTCTCCTGCATCATGTTATTAGTTTAATTATTTAATATAGTAAAATAAAAAATCCCCCATTAATAGGGGGATTTTTTTGAATAGATGTTTTGCACTACTTCTTATCTGTATCCGACACTCCGGTGGTCCAGTATGCTACGTCCTCTTTCACTGTCAGTTGGGGTTTTAGACTGGAATATCCCAATAACCGATAAAGTGGACTGAACCCTGTGGCCGCTACCACTAAAACACCGATTCCTAATATAAGAAAAATTATTGACCACAGGGCACCAAAGGTACCGAGGGAGCCAAGGGCAAGAAATAAAACGCCAAAGGTTGCTCTTAAAATACGATCGGCTGTACCTACATTCTTTTCTATCAAAAAAACCCCCTTTCTTAACTGAAATATTCGATCTAAGTTCCACAAAAAGTTCGGTAAGGACGAACGGATGGCTTAGGCGGTGCGGCGTAGTCAGCTTGTTCAGGTGAGTATGAGTAAGGGTTTGAAAGAACATCAAGAAGCCGCTTCATCACACTGTAGTCCCCGTGATCCACCGCTGCTGATAGTGCTTCTTCTACCCTGTGATTGCGAGGTATTAGTGCAGGATTACTACGCTTCATCAACGGATGCGAAGAGGTTTTTGCTTCCTGCTGCCTACCTAGTCTAGCCTGCCACTGTTCATGCCACTGAGCAAATTCCGTTGTGCCATACAAGACCATCTCTTCTGGCTTATCAAGAGTTAAGGCGCGGAAAGTATTGGTATAGTCCGCACGATACTTTTGCATCATACGGAGGAGGTCTTGAATAAGAAATTTATCCTCGGCCTCCTCGTCAATTATGCCCAGTTTAGCTCTCATTCCCGCGAGCCAATGACTGTGATACAAATTATCAAAGTTCGATAGTTCCTCCTGAGCCAGTTTGATAGCCTGATCCTGGTTTTCATGCAGCAGAGGCAATAGAGTATCTGCAAATCTTGCAAGATTCCACGCTGCAATATCCGGCTGCTTACCATAGGCATAGCGGCCATGGGTATCAATGGAACTGAAAACCGTGGCTGGGTCATAGGTATCCATAAAGGCGCAAGGTCCATAATCAATGGTTTCTCCACTGATGGCCATGTTGTCGGTGTTCATTACACCATGAATAAAACCAACCAACTGCCATTTGGCAATTAGCATGGCCTGACGCTTACAGACCTCCTGAAGCAGAAAAAGATAACGGTTCTGGTCGTCAACGTCTGGAAAATGCCTTTGTAATGTATAATCAGCCAGGGTACGGAGATCCTCAACAGAGCCCCATCTTGAAACATATTGAAAGGTACCGACGCGTAAATGACTGGCGGCCACACGGGTCAGAATTGCACCGGGTTTCGCGTTTTCACGGAATACGAACTCACCCGTTGTCACTACCGCTAGGCTGCGGGTGGTAGGAATACCAAGTGCGTGCATGGCTTCGCTGATAATGTATTCACGCAGCATCGGTCCCAGTGCCGCTCGTCCATCGCCCCCGCGGGAATAGGGAGTTTTACCTGAACCCTTGAGTTGAATATCAAACCGTTTGCCTGAAGGTGTGACCTGCTCACCAATCAGTAAAGCCCGGCCATCCCCTAAGATGGTAAAATGCCCAAATTGATGCCCTGCATAAGCCTGTGCAAGGGGCAAAGCACCCTCGGGAATTTCATTGCCGGCAAGTACGGCTACTCCTTCGCTGCTTTGTAGTGCCTGCACGTTCAGCCCTAGGGATTTTGCCAAAGGGTGATTGAGGATCATAAGATTTGGTGAGCTTACTGGGGTTGGGTTGAGTCTGGTAAAAAAGGATTTCGGCAGACCCGCATAACTATTATCTAAGTTCCACCCTGTTTTTTCTAATAGCGCACGATCATTTTTCATCTTGTCTCCTTCAATTATTTTTCCTCTAGTTTTTTCTTTTCTGTAATAACAAAACCATGGCAAAATACCCCATGTTAAATCTTTATAAACCTAACTATATTTGACAACCCTAGCAATAAAATTATGTTAACCCCAAAGGAGTAATTCTTTATTTTCAGTGAATTTTCTAACCGTCACTCTTTCTAAAGCTTAAAAGCTTTGCAGTTAAATTTTGACAAACCTCATTACGCTGATTTAAAGTTTCAGACTCAACTAGTAGAATGGCTTGATTGGGTTTTGATTTAGAAGGGTTGATCTCTTTAATTGTGCTCTTTACATATATAACATCATTGGGGCGAGTTGGCTGTGGCCATTTAATCTCTCCGCCAGTTCCAATAATCCCATGAGCAAAAGGCAGACTATCTGTCAATAATTTCATAGTAACCGCTGCAGTATGCCAACCACTGGCAGCTAATCCTTTAAAAAAAGTAGCTTTCGCTAGATTCTCATCGCAATGGAAAACCTGTGGATCAAACTCATGGGCAAATCTTTTTATTTTATCTGCATTTAAAGGATACTTTTCACTGATAAAAGTATCACCCACTTTTAAATCATCAAGATAAAGTGCCTGCTTAACCATCCTTATCCCCTCACTTTCGAAATGTTGGAGGTACCCGATATTATATGGGTGTTAAATTTTATTTTTTTCCCTGGCGATTCTCGAAAACTTTTCCGTTGCATTAGCAGGTGGAACATGTAAGCTCGAATTGCGGGACATGGTTAATGAACCGCTGGGGCAAGCAGATGCACATACACCACAGCCTAGACAAATATCTTTGTTCACATCAGGTACTTCCAAGCCGTCCCTATTGGATTTCAGGTTAATGGCCTTAATATGACAACTTTCCGCGCAGGTTCCGCAGCCAGTGCATGTTTCTGTGTTTAATTCAGGCGTAAAGTTGCTGGGGTGAGTAGCATATTGCCCTGTTTCATTGATGCCAGTTAAAATTACGCAGCAGCAACCACAACAGTGGCATATGTAAGCAGGTTTATTTAGTACGTTATCACAATTATGGACCAAACCAAGTTTTTCTGCTTGGTCAAGTACCTCCAGTAATTCGTCTACCGTAGCGCGTTTGCCCAAACCTCTGCGTATTATCCATTCCGCAGCACTGCCAAGGGAGGTGCAAACCTCTAGGGGTGCTCCACAGGACTTGCCCAAGTGACTTGCTTTATGACGGCAGGGGCAGATGGAAATTGCGCCTCCACCGGATTGCCGGATAATTTCACTCGCTCTTTCGTAGGTTAAAACCTCCGTTTCCACGGCCACGGGTATCAGGCTTTCATATACCAGGGTACGCATCATTCTGGTTCCATCGCCTGAGAATTCAGCTCTAACTTCCTGATTGCTGAAGTAACTTTGAAAAAGCTCTGCTAAATCCTTTAATTTTACATTATCCTGTACCCGCATGAATGTATATTCAAAAAATCCCACTACCATCGGGGCTAGCATATAATAAACAGTTTTCTTGCGGGGGATATCCAGCACCAATCCTTTGTCAGCCATGCCATCGAGAATTATTTTTAATTGTTGCTCCTTAATACCTGTAATATTGACAATTTGCTCCAAGGCCATCGGCACCAAAGGAAATTTGCTGCCAACAATGGCCTCGGACTCCGTATAAAGACGATGAAGAATGGCCATCAGGGTATCATTGATTGGTGCCCCCACGGGACTCTTGTTTAAACGTTCGGCCAATAGCCGATAAACTTCATCTTTGTTATTAACCAAATGTCCCATATAAAAATTCCCCCTTTTAATAATTGAATAAAAAACAAACGCATAAATAAGTGTATATGCACATTGTGTTGCAAAAAAATTATTGAGGTTTGGATCCCTTTGCTAAATCCCGTAGGTCGCTGATCAGTTCATTCAATCGTGTATCACCCATTTTGTCAGCCAATTGCCTTTGGATCATATCCCATAGGGGTATGGCCTCTAACAGCAATGAGCTTCCCTTTTCAGTAAGGTATACTAGCTGTTCCCGACGATCTTCCCCCTCTCCTAGTTCGATTAGCCCTTTTTTCTCTAAAATCCTAGCATTACGACTTAAGGTAGTTCGATCCATTCCCAAGGGACGGGCCAGCTTTCCAATGGTTATCCCACTATTTCCAGCCACCGCCATCATTAAAGAAAACTGCGTTACCTTTAGTCCGGTTGGCTTTAACCCCTGGTCATAGACCTGGCTCAAAAGCCTAGAAGCCTTGCGTAAATTGAAACAGACACAAGTCTTGCCCGTTGTCCTGGACATTTCTTTTAATTTTTCCCTTACGGATTCATTACTCATTTAAGGACCCTTTCTTTGGTTTAAAGATTAATATGAGTATATACACGTTTTGGGTGTTCGTCAAGGGTGCCAATTGTTGAATTTATGCTTTGTTGAATAAGAACAAAACGGGTTCAGGCTGGCCTTATGCAAAACGCTTATGCAATAAGGCCAGCCTGAATCCTAAGTGCCATTTATGTTAACCTTATAAAGCAGTTTTTAGTTTATCCCCTATACCAGGACAAAACACTTTCGTAGGATGTAAATCCATAAAAACCGAAGTGATCCTCCTGACCAGAGACTACTGGAGCAAATATCTTTTCTGGTTGTCCACCGTCAGCCTTCATCTGCCAAAGAACATTGTCTTTCACATATAAAATATGACTGCCATCCTTTGACCAGATAGGCTGTATGATCCCCTTCCCCGCCTCTGGTATGGCACGCGCATTGGAGCCATCGGCATTGGCAATATAAAGTGTCCGTGAGGCAATCCAGGCTGACAAGTCCCCGGACTTTTTAAAGCCCCAAACATCGCTGCCAAGATTCTTGGCAGCAACATAGGCTATTCTTTTGCCGTCCGGTGAGAATTGTGGGTCAAGTGCCACGCTGCCGCTGGGGTTGGGTAGGTTTTGTACCTTCCCTGTTTTGATATCGACAGTTGCCAGACTTTTGTCTGACCAGACAATACGTCCCCCACCTGCCACGGTTAGAAGTTTCCCCTGGGGTGAAATTGACTGCCACCCTTTGTAGGTTAAACCAGATGTCAGTGATTTAGGCTCAGCTTCAGACAACAGAAGACTCCACAGGCCAACACCGTCTGCCGCGAGGGAGCCACTATGGACAGGTATCAGCCAATAGAGCAGACCCTTGCCGTCATTGTGCCAACCAGCCAACATGATGCCGGCATCCGGGGTGTGCAGGTGTTTAACGGGTTTACCACCGTCAACCGCCACAGTAAAAAGCAGGTCATCCATATTCCAGGGTTCCTCAGCTTGGAGGGTAACATTATAGGCTAAAGATTTGCCATCCGGTGACCAACTGAAGCTGGGATATTCACCGGGTGTCCGAACGAGTTGCTTAGGAGTCTGAACGAATTGCCGTGGTTCACCCTCTGTGGGCACCAACCAAAGACCATCTTTGGTACTTACAGACAGCCTATTCGCAGTGGGTGACCAGGAAAACTTTCCGGACCTAACGGTTCCGGGCAAGCCTTGAACTTGATGGGCCTGGGAACCGTCCTGGCGTACCAGCCAAAGGGGTCCGGTCATCATATTCTGGTCTGTTATCTGAAGAAAAGCCAACCATTCGCCATCATATGACCAGGTTGGTTCAGCAGCCATGCCAGTGTCCGTCAGTTGTTTTAACTCTCCGGTGCTGCCATCAAGATGATAGAGTAATCCCTTCCAGATGAAGGCCAGCTTGCCCTGTCCCTTAAAGGCAGCGGCATTTACATCCGGGAGATCTTGAGGGGAGGATTTTTGCTGCCTGTCCTTGGATTCAACCTGGGCCACGGCATCTAACGGTTTGAAGTGCGGCAGGTCTAAGGGCTGGTTTAACCAGACGAATGCAGCAATCACGCCGCCAATTGCCAATCCCGTAATAATCGGCCGGGTAAATTGTTTATTCTTCATGCTCTCAACCTCCTTACCCCGGTTAGAACACATTAATTTTGCAATCCGGTTACCAGATATTAAGAAATGGTTACAGGTTGCGGATGTGGGGCAATTTTGGGGATGATCAGTCTAATAGTAAGGCCTTGTCCCGGGGGAACTAATATTTTATCCCCTATACCAGGACAAAACACTTTCGTAGGATGCAAATCCATAAAAACCGAAGTGATCTTCCGGCCCAGAGACGGGAGCAAATATTTTTTCTGGCTGGCCACCTTCAGCCTTCATCTGCCAAAGAACATTGTCCTTCACATATAAAATATGACTGCCATCCTTTGACCAGATAGGCTGTATGATCCCCTTCCCCGCCTCTGGTATGGCACGTGCATTGGAGCCATCGGCATTGGCGATATAAAGTGTCCGTGAGGCAACCCAGTCTGATAGCTCCTCTGGCTTTTCAAAGCCCCAAACATCGCTGCCAAGATTCTTGGCAGCAACATAAGCTATTCTTTTGCCGTCCGGCGAGAATTGTGGGTCAAGTGTCACGCTGCCGCTGGGGTTGGGTAGGTTTTGTACCTTCCCTGTTTTGATATCCACAAGGGCAATATTTTTGTCCGCCCAGGCAATACGTCCCCCGCCTGCCACAGTTAGAAGTTTCCCCTGGGGCGAAAGGGATTGCCACTCTTGGTAGGTTAATCCGGTTGTAAGCGGCCTAGGCACAGTTTCACCCAGTGGCAGGGTGTATAGCTCAACACCGTCCGCTGCAGTGGAGAGACCATGGCCAGGTATAAGCCAAAATAGTAAACCTTTGCCGTCGTAGTGCCAACCAGCCAGTCTTATGCCTGCATTCGTATGCAGGTGTTCAACCGGTTTCCCACCATCAACCGTCACAGTAAAAAGGAGGTCATCCATATTCCCTGGTTCCTTTGCCGGGAGGGTAACATTATAGGCTAATGATTTTCCGTCCGGTGACCAACTGAAGCTGGGAAATTCACTAGGAGTCTGAACAAACTTCTGTGGCTCACCCTCTGTGGTTACCAACCAAATACCATCTTTGGTACTTACAGATAGCCTATTCGCAGTAGGTGACCAGGAAAATTTCTGGGACATAACGGTTCCGGGCAAGCCTTGAACTTGATGAGCCTGGGAGCCGTCCTTACGTATCAGCCAAAGGGATCCAGTCATCATATTTTGGTCTGTTATCTGAAGAAAAGCCAACCATTCGCCATCATATGACCAGGCCGGTTCAGCAGCCATGCCAGTGTCCGTCAGTTGTTTTACCTCTCCGGTGCTGCCATCAAGATGATAGAGTAATCCCTTCCAGATGAAGGCCAGCTTACCCTGACCCCTAAAGGCGGTGGGATTCACATCTGGAGACTCCTGGGAGGATAAATATTGTTGCCTATCGTTGGACTCTGCCTGGGCCACGGTATCTAATGGTCTGAAGTACGGCAGGTCTAAGGGCTGGTTTAACCAGATTAATGCAGTAATGATTCCCCCAATTGCCAATCCCGTAATAATCGGTCGGATAAATCGTTTATTCTTCATGTTCTCAACCTCCTTACCCCAGTTATAACACATTAATTTTGCAATCCTGTTACCAGATGTTAAGAAATTGTTACAGGTTGCGGATGTGGGGCAATTTCAGGAACAATCAATTTAACCATGAGGCCTTTTCCCGGGGGAGATGCAAATTCCAGCCTACCCTGATGCAGCCGCAGCACTTCCTTTACAATGGACAGGCCTAGGCCTGCTCCTCCGCTGTTCCGTTCCCTGGCAGCGGCTGGCCGATAAAACCTGGTTCCCAACTGGGCTAAAACATCCAGCGAAACACCTGTCCCCGTATCTTCAATGACAATATGAACATAGCCTTGTTTAGTCTCCATTCCCAGGCGCACTTGACTGCCGATGGGAGTGTAGTAAACGGCATTACTTAGTACATTAACGAAAGCTTGATGCAGCCAATCCGGGTCGCCTTCAATCCATAACTCTTTATCTGCTTCTATCTCAAGCTTTAGTTGACGTGCCACAGCCAAAGGTTTAACAACCCAAAGGGCCTCCTCAATAAGGTTTGGCACCCTTATGGGGAAGCGATTTAATTGTAATTCTGGATTATCCAGTCTGGCCAACTGTAGCAAACTGTCCACTAAACGGCCCAGGCGTTCAGTCTGGCGTACAAAGGCATCCATTTCTTCCGGTTTGGGTACTGATTCCTGCGGCATTCCCTCTGCTAAGGCTTGCAGTGATGCCAGGGGAGTGCGGAGTTCATGGGCAGCGTTAGCCACAAAGGTTCGCCGCTGTTCATCCAATTTTGCTACCCTGGCAGTCATTTGATTAAAGGCCTCCGTTAAAGATACGATTTCCTTGCTGCCGGACACGGGAACCGATTGCTGCAATTCACCGTACCGGATTTTCTGTATGGCATGGGTTAGTGCTTCCAGTGGCCTTGACATGGTTCCGGCAAGAAAGATTCCGATACCGGCAACAATTAAAGATAATACCCCGCCGAGGAGCCATAGACGCTGTTTTAGTAGTGCATACTCCTGCCGCAGGGCAGCTAAATCTTGTATTAACAGTAATCTGCCGGAGGTTTTGCCGGCAATTTGGAGGGGTGCAGAGGTATAAGCGACCCAACTCTGCCCGGTATCGTAAATTTCAGCAGCTTTAACATCTGGATCCTTTAGTTTGGGTGGGACCTGAAAGGGTCGGCCACTTAGGCGAGCATCACCATAACCATCCACCCTCACCCGATCGTCCGGTCCCAGCCAAATAACCCGGCCATTGGCAGCCAACCCTAACTGTTGGGCGGTCTGGGCAGGATCAAGCGAAGAGCCTAGGGAATCAGCAAAGGCAGTGGCTACCCCAGTAATGGAAGAAAGGGCCTGTTCCTTTTGGGCCGACATGGAAATCGTCATGGCAGTTTGCACCGCCAGGCCAGTCAAAAGTGCGGTAACTACGATGGCCATGACAGAGTAGCTAACACCTAAACGCCAACGAAGGCTGGTAAAATTATCAATGATTTGCTTATACTTTTGCCAAAACATAGCCAACACCAAACCTCGTTAAAATTATTCTTGGATTAGCTGGGTCCGCCTCTATTTTCTGGCGCAGACGTCTCACATGCACATCTACTGTTCTCAGATCCCCGGGAAAATCGTAGCCCCAGACTGTTTCTAATAAGTTAATTCGCGAGAATACTTGCCCCGGGTGCCTGGCTAACTGTATCAGCAGGGCAAATTCCGTGGGAGTCAAAGAAATTTGCTCATCATCCACCGTAACCCTTTGCTCATTGATATGAATCTGTACCCGACCATTACCAACGGCAACGGTCGATCCTTGATACTGCCTATTCGTCCGACGCAGTATGGATCGAATACGAGCAACCAACTCCCGGCTGTTAAAGGGTTTTGTTACATAGTCATCGGCACCAAATTCAAGACCTAGTATTTTGTCAATACTGTCATCCCGGGCTGTTAGCATGAGGATGGGCACATCCGAAACCTTACGAATCTCTTGGCATACCTCCAAGCCGTCTTTAACAGGAAGCATTAAATCCAGCACAACTAAGTCCGGCATAGCATCCCGAAAAATTGTCAAAGCCTCGCCGCCATCCCCGGCGGCAACCACCCGAAAGCCAACTCCAGTTAGGGTATTGCTTAGCCCCCTAACTAGATCTTGCTCATCATCCACAAGGAGCACGAGGGGACTCGTCCTTTCCCGTTTACTATGCTTGTTCAGATCAAATATTTTTCTCTACTCCTTTATATTTACCTATGTTTAAAACTATTTCATAATAATATTCTATCTTACCGAAAGCATTCGTCCAACCCCCTGATTAAAGGGGGGTGGCTCCATTGTATTTTTGCACTACAATTCGTGGTATAATGGCCAATGTATAATGTTAACTTATGGGAGGTCCTATCAGTGGTTAATGAGAGGTTGTCACAACAAATCAAGTTTATCGTAGAGATTGATAAGCTCAAACAAATCCTAAGACAAAGTGTAATTATTGGTAGTAAGAAAAACGAAAACGATGCGGAGCATTCCTGGCACCTGGCGGTGATGGCAATTTTGTTGTCTGAATATGCTGCCCAGGAGATCGATGTCTTAAAGGTGATTAAAATGGTTCTGATCCATGATCTGGTGGAAATAGATGCAGGTGACACATTTTGCTATGATGAGAAGGGTAATTTAGATAAGGAAGAAAGGGAACAAAGGGCTGCTGAGCGAATTTTTAATCTTCTGCCAAAGGACCAAGCCCAGGAAATTTATGATCTTTGGCAAGAGTTTGAAAACATGAACACCCCGGCTGCTTGCTTCGCAGCCTGCCTGGATCGTATGCAACCCTTCATTCTTAATTACCACACCAACGGTCACACCTGGCAAAAACCAGGCGTAAACAGCACGAAGGTCTACCAACGTGCGGCAGTTGTTAAAGAAAACGCACCGATCCTCTGGGAATTTGTTCAAGAATTAATCGAAGACGCCATAACAAAGGGCTACCTCATTCGCTAAATAAAATGGGGTCAGGCCTTGAATAATTCGCTTAGCAGTAAATAAGGGAATTATTCAAGGCCTGACCCCGTTCCTAGTTCATTTCCTCCCAATAGCCTGTTATCAAAAAGACTACCTCCTCACCAATATTGGTAGCGTAGTCTGCGATACGTTCCAGATAGCGGCAAACAAGCAATAGGCTGGTTGCCTGTTCAATGCTGGTGGGATCCTTCTTCATAAACTCAATTAATTCTTCAAAGACTTCCCGAAAATAATAGTCCACATCATCGTCGTAGCTGCACATTTTTCTTGCCTTGGCTTCATCAAGATTTACATAGGCATCCAGGCCATCCTTAACCATCCGTTGGGCCAAATGTGCCATTTCATGTATTTTTACCAGGGGTTTAATTAATCTTTGACCGGAAAGCCGTAAGGTTACCTTGGCAATATCAACGGCAAAGTCCCCCATTCGTTCCAGACTCATAATAATTTTAAGCCCTGAAACGGCGAGTCTTAAATCCTTGGCGATGGGCTGCTGGGTGGCGATGATTTTAATAATGGTATATTCAATATCATTATATAGTTCGTCAATGCTGTCATCATTTTCGATAACCCCCCTGGCTAAATCGGTATTTTGTTTAGCTAGGGATTCCACCGAGTCGTAAATCGCTTTTTCCACGAAACTTGCCATTCTCAGAATATGTTGCTGCAAATCCATGAGCTGACGATCAAAGGATTGACGTGTTGACATGGGCATGCTTTTCCTCCTTTTAACCGAAACGGCCAGTGATGTAATCTTCCGTACGTTTATCCCGCGGCATGGTAAAAATACCCTCTGTATGTCCTGATTCAACCAATTCACCGTTAAGGAAGAAGGCGGTTGTATCGGACACCCGGGCTGCTTGTTGCATGTTATGGGTTACGATGACGATGGTATATTGATTTTTTAGCTGCGTGATTAATTCCTCGACCTTAATGGTTGAAATAGGATCGAGGGCGGAGGTTGGTTCATCCATCAGCAATACTTCTGGTTCCACAGCCAAAAGCCTGGCCACACATAATCGCTGCTGTTGTCCTCCTGAGAGACTCAGTGCACTACGGTGCAGGCGGTCTTTAATTTCCTCCCAGAGTGCTGCTGCCTTAAGACTTTGCTCCACGATTTGGTCAAGTTTCCTTTTATCCTTTAAGCCGTGAATACGTGGTCCGTAGGCAATATTATCATAAACCGACATGGGAAAAGGATTAGGCCGTTGAAATACCATACCAACTCTCTTACGTAAATTCACTACATCTTCATCGGGCTGGTAAATATCTTGACCATCCAGCAGAATACTGCCCTCCAGCCGTACGCCTGCAATTAAATCATTCATACGGTTTAAGGTGCGCAGAAAAGTAGATTTGCCGCAACCAGAGGGACCGATTAAGGCCGTAATATGCTGTGGCTTGATATCAAAATGAATATCTTTAAGTGCCTGCATATTTCCGTAATATAAGTTTAGGTTTTGTATATCAAATTTTGCTAAAGCCATGCCATTCCTCTTTTCTTTTTATTGACCAGTTAGTTTATTGTGAATTCTACGGCCCAGCCATCTGGCTGAAATGTTAAAGAATAAAACCACTAAAATTAAAATTGCTGCGGACCCATCGGCCACCCTTCGAACATCGGGAATTAAGCTTTCCGAATTCACCTTCCAAATGTGCACCGCCAGTGTTTCAGCAGGCCGAAAGGGGTTCCAGGGCGAAGCGGGACTGGTAATGTCCAAGTTGGTAAAGTTAAGGGGCGGGCTGCTCATGCCGGCGGTAAAAAGCAGTGCCGCTGCCTCCCCAAATACTCGACCGGATGTAATGATGATGCCTGTCATAATACTTAAAAAGGCTGAGGGCAGTACCACCTTACAAATTGTTTGCCATTGGGTGGCACCTAGGGCCAGGCTGCCTTCCCTAAGCTCCATGGGTACATTACGAATCGCTTCTTCCGATATGCGAACCATCATTGGCAGATTAATAACCGTCAGGGCCAGTGCCCCGGACATCAGGGTATAACCCCAGCCTGTATAATTGACAAAGATTAAAAGTCCAAACAAGCCTACCACAATGGATGGCAAGGAGGTAAGGGTTTCGATGCTTAGTCGAATCGCTTCTGTGACTTTTCCTGGTTTGGCAAATTCAGCTAGATAAATACCGGCCAATAGACCGATTGGAATCGTAATGAACATGGTTAAAAAAAGTAAATAAAACGAGTTAAAGATTTGCGGTCCAATGCCACCACCCGCAGCCAGCCCCCCAGGAGGACTGGTAATAAAGGCCCAATCAATTGAGCTTGCCCCATGATAAAGAATGTAGCCAATTAATCCGGCAAGAATTAGCACCACAACCCCTGCGCCGGCATAAAAGAAACCCGTGGCGATACGGTCAGCAGTCTGTGCCCTCAACAATTAGCCCCCCTTTTGGCAATGATTCGGATCAGAAGAATAAAGAAAAACGACATAAGCAATAAAATGGTGGCCATCGACCAAAGAGTATTGTTCCAGAGAGAGCCAACCACGGTATAACCCATATCCATGGTAATGCCACTGGTTAACGTGGTCAGCTGATCCAATAACGACTGGGGAATTTGTTTGGTGTTTCCGATCACCATTTGTACCGCCAACGCTTCACCAAAGGCCCTGGCCAAGCCCAGAATGACCCCAGTAAACAAGCCAGTTTTGGCGGCAGGAATAAGAATCAGCCGAATTGTTTGCCAGCGAGTGGAACCAAGGGCATAGGCTGCTTCCTTTAGGTGGGACGGCAGTGACCGAAGGCTATCTACACTAACACTGACGATGGTGGGAATGATCATCACCGATAGCACCATGACCCCCGCCAACAAACTAAAACCAAGCCCCCCAAGATATTCCCGAATAAAAGGCACCAGCACACTTAAGCCAATATAACCATACACCACCGAGGGAATGCCTGATAAGAGTTCTATGCATGGCTGCAAAAGGCGTTGCCCCCAGCCAGGGGCAATTTCCACCATAAAGATGGCGGTAATAAAACTTAAGGGTGCACTTATTAAAACCGCCAGCATAGAAACGGCCACCGAACCAAAGATAAAGGTCAAGGCACCAACCCTCGGGCCACCTTCTTCCAGTGTTCGATCAGGGAACCATTCTGTGCTAAAAAGAAATTCTTTCAGGCTAACGTTGTTTATCAGAAAGGTCGAGAGCCCTTTAGAAGTTATAAAAACCACGATGGATAGGGTTAAAACAATTACCAGTAGAGCACACAGGAAAGATATCCTGCGACCCAATTGGTATCGCTGTTTTTTTGGTTTGATGCCCTTGGTTAATACCACTACCGTTTCAACCGTTTTCCCCATATTGTTGCCCCTCCGTAAATGCCAAAGATCTTAAAGTGAATCACTTCGTTCGCGTCCTTGGTGACCTTCATCTCTTTAATCGGAATATAACCAAGTGTACAAGTTAATCATAACGATTGTTTGTTAAGATTTAATTAACCCCTTGTAAAGAATGTGGTAAAAGATTGTTAAGTTTAGATTAAAAAGGGGTCAGGCCTTGAATCATTCACTTAGCAGTAAAAAAGTGAATGATTCAAGGCCTGACCCCGGGTTTATGAAAAGTCGAAGGAAATTTTGCCATTTTTCAGTACGAGGGCTGCGTCGAATTGTTTTCCTGTCTTTGAGGAGATGAATCCTTTTACTTGTACCTTGCCGCTCGTTAATAAAGATTTGGCTTGTTCGGTGGTAATATTTTGCTTGAGAATCAATTTACCAAAGGAAAAGCTACAGCCTTCGCGGAAGCCTGAGCAGCCGTAGCTTTTGGGGTATTCTAAAACATCACTGCCGCACAAGGGGCATTTGCCAATGATCTCTCTGGTTTGCTGCTGATTAGTACCCTTGGTCTTTTGTTCTTTGGCCAGTTCAACGATCTTTTTAGTTAAGCCAACAATCCGAGTCATAAAATCACCGGGATTGACTTGTCCTGCTTCGATGTCTGCCAGGGCCTTTTCCCATTCGCCGGTCATTTGTGGACTGGAGACTATTTCTGGCACCAAATCGATGAGGGTTTCGCCCTTGGGGGTTGGTATTAAAACCTTCCCTTTCCTCTCTAGATAACCTACCTTTATTAACCGCTCAATGATGGCTGCCCTGGTGGCACTTGTTCCCAGGCCATGTCCCTTCATGGCATCCTTTAAGACCTTGTCCTCTACAAACCTTCCAGCCCCTTCCATCACTGCCAATAGTGTTCCCTCCGTATATCTTTTGGGAGGCTCTGTTTTCTTTTGTTGCAATTCAGCTTTATCTACCGTAACCTGCTCACCTTTGATTATCGGAGGAAGCAGTACCTCTTCATCCGTTTTGGACAGTTCTTCCCCCTTTGACGGAGTTAAAACTTCCTTCCAGCCGGGGCTCAGTTCAATCTTACCGGAGGTTTGGAAGGTTTCAGTGCATACGCTAGTGGTAATCTTTGTCTGTTTGTATTGGGCAGCCGGGTAAAACATGGCCAAAAATCTGCGTGCCACCAGATTATAAATTTTGGCCTCATTGGCGGTTAGCTTGCTGCTTGGCTTTACACTGGTTGGGATTAAGGCATGGTGGTCGCCAACCTTTGCGTCATCGATAAATCTTTTGCCCGGCTTGGGGGCGGATTTAGCAAAGGCCACATAACTTGCATAGCCGGACACAGACTCCAGGGCAGCTAGCCTGGCTGGTATTGTCTTAGCCAATTCTTTGGTTAGATGCTTAAACTCCGTTCTTGGATAGGTCAGTAATTTGTGCTTTTCATATAATGCCTGGGCTATTTCTAGGGTTTGGCTGGCGGTAAAACCAAACTTTTTGTTAGCTTCCTTTTGTAAATCATTTAGATTAAAGAGTAAAGGCGGTGGTTCTGACACATTTTTTTCCTCTGTTTTGGTAATGGTACCAACTTGGCCGGTAATCTTCTCTTTAATGGCGAGACCATCGGATTCTTGCTCAAATCTGTTTAGGTTTTTATTTTTATACCATTTACCCCGATAGATCTGACCACTTGCTGTAACGAAATCGGCATATAGCTCCCAATAGGGTACAGAAGTGAAATTTTTTATTTCCTTTTCCCTGGCTACAACGATCCCCAGGGTTGGGGTTTGCACTCTGCCGATGGAGTATAAATCACCGTGCTTTTTGGTAAAGGCTCGGGTGGCATTAATTCCGATCAACCAGTCCGATTGGGACCTGGACTCAGCTGCTGCCGCCAATAAATCCTTCGCTTGGCCGGGTAAAGGATTAGCAAGTCCCTTTCGGATGGCCTCCGGCGTTGTTTCTGATAGCCAAAGGCGTTTAAAGGGTCTGTTGTAGCCTGACAAATGCAAAATATATCTAAGAATTAATTCCCCTTCTCGCCCGGCGTCAGTACCTGCTATTAACTCAACGTCAGGCCTGCTGAGAAGCTGTTTGACTATTTGATATTGTTTAATTGTGTTGGGGTTTGGCTTTAGTTTAAAGGAAGTTGGTATGATTGGCAGGGTCGACAGCTGCCATCTTTTAAGGTTGGGTTGATAATCCTCTGGTTCGCATAATTCCACTAAATGACCAATGGCCCAACTAACGATGTGCCGTTCACTTTCGAAATAACCATCCCTTTTTTCAAAGCGGCCCCCTATGGCATTTACGATATCCCTTCCCACTGATGGTTTTTCCGTAAGAATAAGCTGTTTCATAGTACCCCCAAGAATCTTTCACCTTTATTGTACATGAAAAATAAAAGCACTCCCTGCAGAGTGCTTGATGTTATCAATATTTACTTTACCTTGGCTGGCTTGATCAGTCAAGGTCCGTTTTTACCCTACAACACGTTACGACGGATTATTCTCTCGCTGCTCCTCAATATCAAACTCGAAGAAAACATCCTGCCATTTACTGGGATCTTTCTGAACGAAACTGCGCTCCCAGTACTGCACATGGTCATGGTGATCCACCAGTACAACCGTAGAGCATTTGGTTCCGTAGAAGGAACTTACAACAAAGGCTGGTGACATGATACGCTCCCACTCCAGGCTTAAGCCAGTTTGGGGTAATCGATGATCCTCCGGTTGCTCCCGATCTGCCATTATGGCAAACAACTGCTCTTTATTTATCGTTTGACTTTGCAGGCAGTCTGCCAGGGCTTTCTTCCCTTTGCTTACCTTGGGCCATGGCACATCAAGAAAGCTATTGCTAAGGCCATGGATACCGCTATCTACTTTACGAATAACCTTTTCTAAATTGGAGTAGTAGTAGATTCCTTTCGTGCTTCCCATGAGGAGGTTAAAACCATTAAATTCCGTTACTCCACTGCTTATGCTGTTTATATAGTTTTCAGGAGAAACCGCTCCGCTAAGATATTGATAAACCAGATGTCCCCGTGATGGGGCCTGGGAGTTAAAACGGGCAGGATCCCTGTAATTAGTCAAGGAGGAAAAACGACCGGTGGTGGTGAGACCCAACCAGGTCCCTCCTTGTTCTAAATCTTTCCCCGCTAGGATTACTTTATGGTCATCCCAAAAGGCAGCAGGCCTAGTGGGCCGACCATAAAACTCATCCCTGTTGGACGCCAATACCAGCCGGTATTGGGGGTGACAATTAGTGGCAAAAAGTATCAGGCACATGGCTACCTCCATAAGTGAAAAATCGCCTACATTGTTTACCTACACAAAACCTTCTGTGTTACAATGTCTGAAAAAACTTCCATTCCCTCTGTTTTGGCAATGTGGATTACATCGGAAAACGGGGTGCTTTGGGGCAAAAAGTAACCCAACAGGTTTTCTTTTTCTAAAATACGGTTGGGATTAAAGATTACATTCTTATGTCCATTAAATATTGCCACATAAAAAATTCCCGTTTCCACCAGATCCTGAAAAAAGTGACTGCCATAGGATAGTTCAGGCATAAATCCTTCATCGACGGATGCCACTTCGCAAATAACCGACATATTGCATAACTCTGTAAAGTGTACTGGTATCCCTAAGGATGGTGTTGTGGTTCCCCACCTGCCTGGTCCCAGCAGCATAACGTTTTTCTCTTTCAAAACACTGTTAATCATACCAATCTGTCTAGCAATCGTGTATTTGTTCTGTTCATTAAGTTTTAGGTAGGACTGTGCACGAACAAAAACAACAAAATCAATGGGCAAGCGCACATTGCCACCCATGAAATTTCCCTTGGTGGTAAAGAAACAATCCTGTTTATCTGCCAGCTTGGGGATTGCAACGGATTTACCTAATCCTCTTGTCTGTAAAGGACGGCACTGGAGAAGATTAACCTTAAAGCGATGGTCCTTTGTAAAATTCGCTGTAAACTCAATATCTACGGGGTAATCATAAACTTTAGACAACAAAGCAAGCATGTCTCTCATAACCTTGGGTAATTCTGTATCGACAAGTAATTTTTGAAAATCTAGAACATAGGGTACTGTGATGTCGGTATAGCCAAGTTCACGCAGGCTATTTACCCTCTTGTAATCGAAATGGCCAAATAGCTCTTTATCTACCTTTAAATCACAGGCCATAATTTCTTCCAAATTTGTGGTCTTTATAACGTTTTCTTTTAAGGAAAGTGTATCAACATAATGCTGAGAAAATTTATTTTTATCTTGGTAATTCATTGGCGGGATGCGCAAAGGATTATCGAGACAGACAATTCTCACATAATCGCCAACATTTCTGTCCACTGCCCTTGTACCAAGTCCAAAGACTAGGCGAAGCATCCCCGCGTCCATATCTACGCTTTTATCCCAGACATATAGATTTGAAGAGTTTCCGACACCCGCAGCATGGGGAAAGAAATTTTGTTCATAGTAATCCCCGGAAACGCGCTGAACCAATATCGCCATCTGTTCATCTTTCTCAAAGAGTCCTCTATTCATCCTGTAGGTAAGCGCGTCCTCATTCATGGTGCTGGCATAAACGGTGCGAATAGCCTGTTCAAAAGCTTCATAGCGTTCTTCCGGGGTGCCTTGGTTCACACAAAATACACTATCATATTTGCCCGCAAAAGCGTTGCCAAAGTTGTCCTCAAGCAAGGAACTTGAACGTACAATAATCGGAGATTGCCCAAAGTATTCTAATAACTGAATGAACTGCTCCTGGATGTTTTCTGGAAAACTACCATGCAATATTTTTTCTTTCAGCTCAGGGGCATATTTAAAGTAGCCTTCTTTCGTTTTTTGCTTTGTCCAGAGTTCCCAACAGCCGTTTTGTACAATATAAGTATAAAAAATATCGGAGCCAAGATAATACGAATCATGATGCTCCATAAAAGGAATAAAACGCTCCCCACCATCATGCTCTAAAATTTTTCTGGCCAATAGCATCCCTACACTTTTGCCGCCGATAAAGCCAGTTCCTACCTCTCTGGATGCTATTGCCAAAATATCCTTTAAGGTAAAGTATTGGTCGCACAATTCCAACATTCTTGATTCATTGCCAATCAGCATGGACATTAAAAGTTGTTTCGTTTTTTCCTGCTGCTCAGGCCGGTGCTTAAGATCTTCTTTAGCCTTGTTAAGTACAATCTCCCAATAATCAAGCCATTCCCCACCGCGATTGATACTGGAAAACAATTCAGCTGCCTGGGAACTGGCCGTGATGCAGACAGCCTCCTGACCTTGTATTAAATGAGGGAAAAACATCGTGGGGGAATAACGCTGCCAGGCCTTAAGGGGGTGGATGTAGTATTTATGATTTACCTGGTATAAATCAAGCAGAAGCTGTGTCGTTTCACGGATACCAGCAATGGTACTGTAGGTATGGGTATTACGGATGATGGCAAAATAGGCAATGGCATCCAATTCATATAAAAATGGACAGGTAACTTTAAAAAAATTACCAATCATTAGATCGGAATACCAATATTCTAGTAAATCGGTCAAGCAGTCAAAAACGTATAGGGTTTTTTTGTCCTCCTGTTCAATCAGGCTTCGTACAGCAATGGCAAAGCTTTCAAAGCCTTTTTTAGCCTCAACGGAATAAATTTTTATATCTGAGCTGCCATTTAGCAACGATTTATGTTTGCCAAAGCGAATATAGATTACCTTTCTTTTATCCTGCATAGCCTGTGCGACATAGGGCTCAACCATCTTTTTGTAATCTGATACAGAATCCACCTGCCAAACAACATTGTCTCCCAACCTAAGTTGGTCAATTATTTGATCAAGACCAGCCATACCTGTACTTACCCTATCGTGCATAACCATGGTTGGTACCTCATTTCTACGTAATTTAACCTCTCTTGTTGCTCAGCTGCGATACTTCTTATTCGGCAGCAATTGTTCAGAAGCTAAATAACTTACATAAAATATATGCACCAACGACATAGTCCTTCATAAGCCTCAGCACCTTTATAATATTTTAAGAGTCAATTGTGCTCATGATTTCAAATTATGTTATTTCAGAAAGTATTGTATAATTCGGTATTAAAATTCAAAAAACCTCTCTTTTGTTGTAGGCAATTATTAATAAAGGCTAGGATTTGCCTGTTTTATAACATCGATGGTTTAGGTTTAAAAATTTGGACTTCATATCTGACTAGGCTGAGGCAATAATAAAAAAGTATAAGAGAGACAAGAAAATAGCTAACAAAATATGAATCCGTTGCAGCCCTTTTTTCAATAAAGGAGGAATTCGAGCAATGATCACTTATTTTATTATGCAGGTGCTGCCCTATATTTCCATAACAGTTTTCGTCATTGGCCTGCTTTACAGACTGGGCAGATGGGCCAATGCTCGTATCGTCCATGCTATAACCTTAACCCCGGCACCTACTACAGAGGCAGGTGCCATCCTGAACATTGTCAAAGAAGCAACTTTTTTCAGCAGCCTCTTTAAAAGTGATCGAGCTCTTTGGGCTGGGGCCTGGATTATGCACATGTCTTTGTTTTTGATACTGGCGGGTCATGTACTGGGTATTGGATTACTAGGCAGACAATTTGCTTATATCGGACTTACCTCTGAGGAAACCAGCGAATTACTGTCAACCTTGATGGGAACTTTTTTTGGTATGGTGCTGCTGATTTCTTTGCTCTATCTCTTATACCGTAGGATAAGTATGAATGAGGTTAGAATCATATCAGCCCCCAGTGATTATATGCTGCTGCTGCTCTTAATCGGTATCGTTCTAGCCGGTAACCTAATGCGCTTTGTTCCCCAGTGGGGAATTCATTATGAACCGGTTCGTGATTATGTTGCCCGATTAATCACCCTTGCTCCTATTACCAGTGAAATGGAAGTAATGAGTAAGCCAGCTTTAATGATTCACATCCTTTTGGTGCAATTACTTATGCTAGTATTTCCCTTCAGTAAGCTGCTTCATTCTGCCGGCATGTTTGCCCACCGCTATATTATTAATCGTCCCATTGTAGAACCAGCACCTGGATTGCCGGGGTCTCAGGACAAGGTGCCGGAAGAGAAGTAACAAATGAAGGAATTTAAAAGGCACACCAAAACGAATGGGTGTGCCTTTACTTAAGCTCAAAAATTACATATTTATTCTGTTAACTTGGCGAAGTTATGAAGTAAAGGCTTCGGGTTGGTATATAATCCCTTGTCTTTTTTGGTGTTTGCTACATGACCTTATGACCGATCAAAGCATAATATAGGGAACGACAGCATAGGCAGGTGATAATTGTGAGTGAGACTCTAGCAATCGCATTGGTAACGTCCTTCGTTCTTAAGATGATGATCACACAACGCCTAGATATTTTTAAAATAACTAAAAACCGCAGTAAACACCTTGATCATCTTATTAGACGTTAACAATTAATCCTTTACTTCTAAACCGTATTTACGGCATAAATAAGCTAAATCTTCGCGGTAGCCGGAGCCAACCGCAGCAAACTTCCATTTCCCTTTATATCTATAAATTTCTGCTGCTATTAACGTTGTTTCAAGCATTGTCTGGTCATTCATTTCAAAACAAAATAATTCTTTGCCAACGGCAGCGTCTTTTGCTTTGATAAAAACCCGGGACATTTGAGCAAAGCCTTGCCGTCTCTCTTTTCCTTGATAGACCGCCAGTGCAACTATAATCTTTTGCTGTTCCGGATGGATCTTTGAGAAATCAATAATTATCCTCTCATTTATACCCTCTGCAGAATTGGGGCCAAGCAACTCCAGACTTTCATCCATCGTCCTGCGGTTACCATAGAAGATAAAATCCTCATCTTTTAGAACCTTTTCTCTTTCTCCCAGCAGGAAGGCAACTACATCAACTTCGATATGGTCGCTTATCCTACTTTTCCACCCCAATTCAAAGGTAATTTTGGTTGGGGAGTTTTCCGCAACCAGATCAACCCGATGACCTTTTTTTAACTGCTTAGGGTGTGTATTTTGCTGCACTTTTTGTAGCATCTCCGTACTTAGTTTGTTAGGCTGCGGAGCAATAAAATTTTCATTTGCCGCTCCCTTTGGTGACCAGATGATTTGTCCGTTATGGATATCGCGACCTTGAATTCCATTGACCGTACTACTAACAGCAATTCTTCGAATAAATTTAGAAACCATCAAAAAACTTCCACAAATAATCGAATTCTCCAGTAGTGGTTCAATCTTAATTGTTGTCTCAGAAAGTCCAGGACCTATATCTTCTGGTTCAAATTTAATTCCAGCGACCTTAGATATAAGCTTACAACGAATCGGCAATCGTAACCTCATTTTAAAATGGAGAGTTTGGCCATGGGGCAACTTGCCAAAATTTAGCGACAAGGGGTAATCCCAATCACCTGATTCTTCCCCGAACCCAACTACCTTCCCTTTTACCTCCACATTTTCTATGAGGGTACCGTATTTAGGGTCAGTCATGATAGCCGCTTGACAAATATCTTTCGTTTGACCTTGGGTAGCCTCTACCTGCAGGTTTTTAAGCACAACCCCTCGACAGTTGACCCGCACCACCGGACCCGTTCTTGACCAAATGGTTGTGTTGTTACCTTCGATAATTGCTGAATGGTTAAGAATGGCCGGCCCTTCATACTCCCCCGGACGAAGTTTAAGATAACCCTTTGGTTGCAGTTGGTTAATTTGATCTTGTAAATTAATTGTACCCACCATCCTTTAAACCTTAAGAAACTGCGTTAGCAGCAGACGTCCTCGGGGGTCGGAAGAAAGTCTAATCTGTAAGCCCTCTATAAGTTTAACATATTGACCCTTGGCAACATTTCTGTGTATGCCATTATCAATAATCGTTAAATTCATTTCGATATTATAGAGATACCATTCGTAATTATGATACACAAAGTATCCCTGAGGAGTTTTATCTACATTCTCCCCCGGCCAAATATTGTCAAATACGTGCCATTTGTATAGGTATAAGCCATGCCACACCACTAAACGGTGTTTTTCATTCAAAAAATTACCCGGTTTTCCAGGCTGCTCCCTGTAAAAATGCAGTGATGGAACATAGGGTGCTTGGGGCTTTTGTTTACAGAAGGGGCATGTATAATTTGTGGACTTAGACAAGACAAACCATTTCATTTCACAGCCACAAGGATAAATTAAGTCCGTAGTTCTCACTAAGGCAGTTTCCCAATCCATTGCTGTTGGCCGGTTATCCGGCATATGGAGCGAAGAAACAAAGGACTGGGTGATTAATTCAGAAAGATAGGGACCTAAGCATTCATAACCAGTTGCTAGCCCCTTGGGCCGATTGGATTTATTTAAGGGATGCTCTATGAAAAGGGCATTTTTACCCATTGATAGCTTTTCATCTTCTTCTGCAGATACGGTGGAGTTGACCTTGGGACCCCTCAGAGGATGTCGAAACATTAATGTTTGGTAAATCAGTACAGCCAGAGCATGAAGATCCGTCCGAATAGAAGGCTCAGCAGTCCCCATCATGACCTCTGGCGCAATTAATCCCGGGGTGCCGGCAATTTTAGGGGGGTGTAGCCCAGGTACCACAAGTCCGTCAAGATCAATCATGACAGTCATGCCGTTAACAGGGTCCCCTAGAAAGTTATTGTAAGAGAGATCGGAGTGGGCTAGCCCCGCTGAGTGAAGGCGTCTTGTTGATCGAGCCATGGTGATAGCCATTTGTAAATGGCCTAGCCAGGTTCCCCTTTCTTCTTGGGGTATCAGTTTGCGGCTTTTGGGATTGACAAACCAACTCAATTTTTTCTCTGTTCCGTCATTGGTAAAGAAATTCTTGGGATAAATGGGCACCCGAACACCAAGCTTGGGTGATACCACAAGACCATCTGGCCAGCAATAAAGTTTTTTCCAATATTCACCGGATCGGGTATCCAAGGTGGGGTTGTACTTTTCCACGATATTAATAATACGTTCCATTCTTTCAGGGTCCCTGAGATCGTCGTCATCCTTATAGAACTTGATAACAGATTTTCTGTCGGCAGTGAAATGAACAACTCCTTCACTACCCTCTCCAATGATTTCAGGTAAATACGCTACCCTCGTACCATCGGCCAACTTTGCCATGAGCTTGTTTTTATTTTTTGCCATGGGTATTACCTCCTGTGGAGAATCACCATCGTTCTGTCATCAAAGGAACCCCTGCGTTCGTAAGATAGCCATTTGAGCAGATTCTCGTTGGGTTTTGCCGAGCTAATAAGCTCTTGATAGACACTTTCAAACATCTTCGGCATAATGGTTTCCGGGGGGAAAAAATCATCGGACACCCCATCGGTCATCACAGCTATGGCATCTACAGCGGGCTTTATTGCGAAGAATACTTTGTGTTCCAACTCATTTTCAATACCCTTGGTAGTAATAAATTTTGTTTCGCTGGCAAAAACCCCGCTATCCGCTTTCCCTAAAATAGAAACATTACTACCTCCGTGCCAGATAGCAATTAGCCCATCACCAATTTGGATGCTTGCTATCATATTTTTTCCCTGCCAGTGGTGGTGAATTGCTATTAGAATGGTCGTGGATAGTAGGTCGAAGGTGACGCTTCTCTTTTTTGCTTCATCTTTTACAGATTGAATAATCCGTTGTACGGTCTCGATAAGAAACCGTTTTATTTGTAAAAGATCAGATTCCTTTGGTATCGCTGAACCTTCATTTTCTTCTATGATAAAATTCTCTAGGTAGGTCTTGAGGTGCTCAACCGCCATGCTGCAAGCCATTTTAGCTCCTACTCGGGATAGGCGATAGGAACCTGCCCCATCTGCCGCTGCTAGGATGCTCCAGCCATTTTGAAACCCGAAATCAAAGGAATCGTCCCTGTGACTTCCTTCATGGGCATGTGTCTTACCCCTACGGCTGGCTGCAGCCACTGCCCAGCCATCTTTTCTTTCCTGGTAGCCGGACTCTTCGATTTCTACCCAATCTTCCTTATCCGTTGGCTCAAGGTTCTTCCACTGAGGCGTTACTTCCTCTGGCCTCTGTGGCATTTGGCTTTCCGGTTCTTGGTTTGATTTTATTAGAAATAATTTTATGCCATTTATTCTAACCTCTATGGGTCTCAGCGGCTGTGTTGTTTCACCAATCATTATGCCTTGCGTCGTTCCCCATTTATTTATGATCCTTACTGAATGATCATGGCAAGTAAATTTTTTCTTTGCCTCAACTAAAAATTGGTTCATATCAATTTGCCCTGCATTAAATCGATCAATTAATTGTTGCTGCTCTGGGTCCTTGGCCTGAATGATGATACTATCCTTCGATTCTAAAATGGAGAAATCTAATTTTTTTACTAGAAGGTTGCGTATTTCCTCTAGTTTTACTGAATCTTTAAAATGCTTCTTTAAATCCACAACTTCACCTCCTAATATCAAGGAGGCCCCCTGCTGCTGCAAGAGGCCCTATGCTTAAAGGTTAGGGAATGATTTGAATAGTCGGAGGAGGTGCAGGTAAGTTTGTTGGTTGATCGCTATCTTTGGTGAATTTAATACTAGCTTGTTTAACCGATTGAGAAACCCAGCGGAAGAACTGTCTGAAGTCATCCGGCTGGTATGAAGTCATTATTAAAACAATCTCAGTAATCTTCTTAAGGGTATCCTTGTTCACATGGGGACCGCAACCAACCGCAACGATATTGGCGAGTTTACCTGCTTTTTTCTTGATTTCTTGGGCGATGTTTTCCCAGTTGTCGGTTGGCTCTCCGTCTGTCATAATGAATACGAGAGGTTTATAGTCACCCTTTTGGGTGGGTGTGGATTTACGCACTTCGGTTTCCAGGCATTGATTTAAAATGGACAGAGCTTCACCCAAAGCGGTAGTTCCGTTGGCTTCAAGGAGTGGTTCTTTAAAGGAGGTTAATTCGGTCAGTGGTATATCTTGCCTGGCATCGCTGGCAAAGGTGATCACCGATATAAATGCTGTCTCAATGGCCTGGGGTTCTTTTTTCAGTTCAGAAATCATGTACTTAACACCCTGTTTAACAGACTCGATGGGTTCTCCAAACATGGAACCGGAACGGTCTAGGAGTAGATAAACAGGTAATCTACGGGATGCACCTTCCACTTCGTTAAACATATAAAATTACCCCCCTTGGAATTTTTTTGTTTTAGTCCCAGCCTCGCAGCAACATCCTCAAGTCTCGGGTCTGCGGCATAAATGGCTGGATCGTCCTTGCCAGACCGCTTCACATCTGCCGTCTCTTCGTACATTCATCCACGCATGTATCTGACACAGAGAAGCAATTCCTTGGGCCGATCCTTTTTCCTTTTAAAGAACCGGAATCCTCTTGTCAGAGCACCCGATTGCTATCTTAATCCTTGGATCCCGCTTTCCACCGGAGACCCCACTTAAATGCTTTATCCATTTCCGAGTGTCCAGAGAAGTAGCGCACAATACGTTCAATGCTAAAGGTCTCGTTCTTGACGTTTTCGATGAGGGCAATGGCACACATGATTTTCCGATTATCGTGTTCATCCATTCTTACCACGATGTCCGGCCCCCCCGGTTGCTTAATGGTTACAATACCATCTGCTTCCGCCCAGTTGGCAACGCCATCATAGATGAAAGCAAAGACGAGGATTCTCTTGAATTCCGGTATGTGGTCGCCATTTATTCTCAAGTTTTCGCCTGCTGAAGCTGCTCCGGTTCTGTCATCCCCATCCAATGAGATGTATGGGAAGCCATGATAATTGCCAAAGCTTTTTCCCAGTGCTTGGATTACTCCTTTATCACCGTTTCTCATTTCTATTAAACAGCCAAGATCTAAGTCAACGCCACTGCTCCTGCCACCAAAGATCGAACCCAATAAACCAGTGGGCTTGCCAGATTTTTGATTCCAGTTTAGGTTGATTAAGATTTCCCCTAATTGGTTGTTGGCCTTTTTCTCAAGGCTGATCTTATCACCTTTCTTTTTAAGTTCAATCTTAGATAGATTGAGTTTTTGCTTTGGCTGCTCCGCCGGCGGTTTTGGTAGATCGATGGTTGGTGCCGATTCTTTCTGGGCCTGGTTTGCTGGTTGATCAGATACCGCAATACCAAAACCACCACACAAGGCAGCCAAGCCACCTTGATAGCCCATGGCAATGGGATTGAATTTCCACTCCCCATTATGCCGATAGATTTCTGCAACGACGATGGCTGTTTCGGAATGGAAGCCTTGCTCCACATTAAAACGTAAAATTTCTTCTTTTCCCTGATTCATTAATCTTATGTAAACTTGAGGCACTTGTCCAAAGCTATGACCTCTTTTGGGACCCTCATAAATCGTTAGGGTAAAGGCAATTTTCTGTACATCCGTGGGAACTTGCCTAAGATTTACGACTAGTTGTGTTTTATCCGGTGTGTTAGCGTTTTCTACTGATACCGCACCACCACGTCCCTTTGGATTACCGTAAAAGATAAAATCTTCATCGCTTCTACATTTTCCATCTTGTTGAAGCATAAAAGCTGCACCATCGATTTCAATGCCAGTCTGATTTGTTTGCCAACCCATTCCAATAACGACTTGCGAAAGACCAGGATACCTCTTTGTAAGATCCGTCTTTTGCCCTTTCATTACGGTCAGAGACATGAGAATCACCCCTTATCTTTAGTAGTTAACCTACGTTAAGGAATTAAGAACTTCTTGAGTTGGGCAGGAATCTTCTGATCCAGCTACCAAAGCCTCGTGGGTTTCTTGTTTGGATAATAACAGGACCAGGCCCTGTGAATCTGCAGACTAGAGCCTCGCCAGACGTAAAGGAGGAGATCCAACCCTGTGATGCCTTTTCAATGGTGTAATGCATATAATCAGGCCAAGCAACCAAGTGGCTATTGTCCACGATGAAGGATTGACCTGGATCTAAGTTAATGACATGGATGCTGCCATAGGTGTTAATAAATACGACTCCTTTTCCGCTAACCTTTACCACAAAGAAACCTTCTCCCGAGAAGAGGCCTTGGGAAAGGTTTTGCATCTTGGTAGATACTTGCAGACCCGCAGAACCTGCTAAAAACCCATCCTTTTGAACCACTAGGCTGTAGGTACCATCTAGCTCAACATCCAGTAAGTCCCCAGGGATGGCCGGTGCCAAAAGCACCTCCCCAGGTCCCCTGCGGGCAGTTAGTGTTTGAAAGAAAAAACTTTCCCCCGCTACCATTCGGGCAAGTCCCCCTAAGAAGCCTCCGTCCATTTTTCCTTCAACATCTACGGTGGTAGACATACCAACCATGGCATCTGATTCTGCTTTAATTGTTTCTCCCTGTTCTAAATTAACTTGTACTAATGGATACGCACCTTGGTATAATATCTGATACTTCATATTTAAAACCTCACTTTTGGCAAGTTAATAAGCACACGACAGGAATCATTCTAATTATCACTGCCGCAGACCATGTGATATACTTGCTGGAGAATTTCTTCCCCGGCAAGTATTCCGGATGCCTTTGTAAATTTCCATTCTTTTTCGGAACTACACTGTTCAAACAGTTCTCCATGGGCGGGTGAAATCCGATACTGAGCTTCTTTTATTAGGGGAATATCCAGCAAAGAGTCACCAGCACTGAAAATTGCTGCTTCTCCAATCCTTTCGGAAATGATCCTTAGTGCTGCCCCCTTATTGATAACACAAGGTACGAGATATAGTTTTCGACCTTGGATGGACATTTCCCACCTTTGATCCTCTGCCCACTTTTTGAAAAAATTTAATTCTTGCCAAGGGGCCTTATCCCGATCAATAATGCAGTAGTGAAAAACTCCATCTGCATGTCTCATTGGCTGGGTCCAATTGCCACAATTCAACTTATCAAATTCTTTAAGAATATCTTCACTGGCCAGACAATTATTTGCTAAAGCTTGGGCGATGCTTTTTTGGTAGTCTAGGTCTAGGTTACCATCTACTAAAAGGTTGGCCCCGTTGCTTACCACCGCATATTTAGGAGTTACTTCCCTTTGAAAAAATTGAATCCGTTGGTATTGTTCAATCGTCCTGGTGGTACAAGGAACAAAGGTGATTTCACGGTTAATTATTTTTAATAATTCGCTGGCAGGTTTGGTCATATAAGAGTTGTATTTACCATATTCAACGGCTACAACTTCTCCGGAGAAGTCCCTGAGGAACTTATCTGAGTAAATAATGGTACGGTCTAAGTCGCTGGCAAAGATCATTTAGCATCCTCCAGGTTTTTTATCAGTCCGTAGCAGGAGTAACTCAGTTCGGGATACTCTTCCACCGGAACCCCTCGGTTCTCTGCCAACAGCAGTACGTGTTTAACATCCGGGCTATTGATGTCTTTGACCAGTATTTTCCACGGTATCCGGCGCAGGAGAACCCTTGTTGTTTCCCCTACCCCAGGCTTAACATAGTTGATATTTTTAATATCAAACTCAACTTGAACCTTGGTGGTTTCTTTTTTACCAATCCAAGCAGGCGTATCATCCATACCAGTTGAGGGGTTGTTTTGAAGTATTTTTCGTGCTTTTTTTTGGGCATCTACAAAGTAACCGGATATAGAGTCAACAAAGTAGTTTGATAAATCTTTAGCCAGAAGTTGCCGATAGAATTTTGCACCATGAAAATCAAAGGGACCGCAAAGGTCATCCCTATAAACAGTGCGGGACATTAATCCGGATACAGTGGAGTTTAGGCAGGCACTGGGAATCAAAAAATCCTCCCTTGTGCCAAAGATATTGGCACAATAACCAGGGTCCGCCAGCACAGCCAGTTCCTTACTAATTGTATCAGGAACCATCTTAAATTCCTTTTCAAACGCAGTAACGGATTTAATTAATTCCAAAGTAATGGCACCTTTACCCGTCCAGCCATCGATAAACTGAATCTCGCAGCCAGGGTGGTTTTGCAGGATATAGGCAAGGGCATTTTTATCGATCCCTTTATCACGAATAATGGAGATACTGTAATGTGGGGCGGCAATGCCGTAGAACTGATGGATATATTTTTTAATCAAAACACCGATGGGCGTTCCAGCCCTGGCCAAGGATACCAATGCCACCCCTTGACCCCTCTTGATTAAAATATTTTCAGAAACAATGGCGGTGGCTAGGGCCAATCTAGGGCCATTCTCCCTCAGGGATTGATGGAATAGTTCAATGTACTCTTGGCTTGGCTCATATTCAATGGGCAGCATTTCTGAGTAGTGTCGCCCACTTTGCATGGCTCTCTCTCGTTCTTCATTACCTTGTTCTTGAATGTATGGTGCAATATCTTTTAAAAGAAAAATTGCATCGCCAATGGGGTAACTGCCAAGGGGTTCTGGACTGGGAACCTTTGGGTAGTTCTTGAAACAACCGTATGCTTTACTCTTATTAGCAGTATTTATAAAAACACCTCCCAGATCAGACACCAAAATACACAAATACAATATTTTCTATGCCAAGTTTTTTGAGTGCTTTAATGAATGGAGCCACTTGTTCAGCATCAACTCGTCTTTCCCAAAAGACGAACACTTCCTCATAACCATTAGGCGGAATATTATAGATAAAGTTTTTAATGCCGGGCCTAAAGGGATCTTCAAAGGATATGGCATGTTTTACCGCGTAGTTATTTCTAGCATGTGGATGAACCGGACTGCGGGTAGTGGACTGCACCATTACCCCATCCCCCATAAAATTGGCGATTAAGAAAGGGATATACATAAATTCTCCGGTACCCAGACACAAAGTTTTCTTACCTTTTCTCATTTGCGAAAGTTTCAAACCAATTCTCTTTGCCTCAATCAATGCCTGGTTGTTCTTTTTCGCATTGATCCCAAAGCGGCCGGTATAGCCAAGATAGGTGGCTTTAAAGCCATCTGGGGAGATTGTGTCGATCCCATAAGCCATTTTTTCATGTACATTTTTTACATCGGGAAGATCCTTTTCCATAACCAGCGGGGCTGTGTTAATCACCGGAGATTTTCCCCAATGCCGGAATTGACCTTTTAGTAAGGAGAGCACCTGAATTTTTATGCCTAGTTCCTTTTCAAATTGGCTGTATCGAGAGATTGCTTCTTCCGAACGCCAATCTAAAATCGTTAAAATGGCATAGCGTTTTTGTGGATATCTCTTTTGTATATTTCTTATAATATTCAGACAGGTATTACCTGTAGTAATTTCATCGTCAATCAACACGAACAAGTCATTATCCTTAACCATATCGGTATCACAAATTAGGCAACGCTGGTCGGGCGCATGGCAGTGGTCTTCGGTAAAATAGATGGTATCATCCGTACCCTTGAGATCCTCCCTCGTTGTATGAAGAAAATTAACATTGCCAGTGAAATTGTTAAAAACAGTATGGCCTAGGGCTGTGGCAGTTTCAGCAAAACCAATGAATAATGCTTTATTAGGAAACGGATAGGGCGAACAATAAAAATCAAGATTGGCAGGGGCGGCTAAAATAGTTGCCGCTTCGTTGATTTTGCCTTGGTCAATTTTAAGCCCCATCCATTCCGCAATTCTAGTTGCTAATAAAAAACCAGTAATCAAGGGAATATGTGGCAATACGGGTATATGTTTGCCAATTAGCTTACTGACAAATAAGAAACTTCTCTTGGGGTTATTTCTAGCTGCCATTGAGAAAATGCTCTCGGGCGGTAAGGAGTAGGGATTTTCCTCTACCCTTATACCGACCGAGAGGCTATCGAGCACGTTGTAGTTTCTCTCCTGCGTAAATGATACTTGTGTGGTCATATCTTTCATTCAGCACTCCATATATTTTTGAAAGTGTCATAATTTTTCTTGCCCAATTGGTATGTGGTTTGGCTTCGTTCATTTTATTACCGTAAACACTCTTGGTTACGCCGCCATTTCCACCGTTGGCTAAGATGTCCTTGGCATCACAGTACTCTTCGTGTGTAACGGCATACATAGCCTGGACGGGTAGGATGTGAGAGGGGTGAATAACTGTTTTACCAATCAATCCGTTTGCTTTATCCAACATTACCTCGTGTAAAAGACCATCGATATATCTGTCTAACAGGTCTAAACGAATCCTGCTCCCTTCCCCGCCAAATTGCTCTTGGAAGGGCGTTTGTCTTAGCTGTGGTTTTAACAGCCTGGTATTGCTGCTAAAATATTCCCAGACCGGGCCGGAAATCACATAGCCGTCCTGGGGTTTACCAAATACATTGACCAGGTTGGCAATAAAATCTCTTATGACTGAAATGTCATAAATGGTTAACTCCGGACTCCTTCTAAGTCCATATAACCCGGATAAATCGGTGGCACCCATGCGTACATTAAGAACGAGTTTTTTATACTGATCAAGCAAAGATTTAATGTTTAGCAAGGTTTCTGACCTTGACTCCAGATGAATGACCGATGGCCCCTCCAAAATGGGCATACCGAAGATGGTTTTTTCAGTAGTCTTATTAACCTCTACCAAGTGTTCAAAATACTCAAATCCTGAAGTCGTATCAAATTTCGGAAAGACAAAACCAGTTAGGACATTCATTGCCTCACCCAGTGTTTTCGTCAGTCTTTTCAATTGCTCTACATTGCGAATCCTGATAAAGATTAAGGGGAGCGAACTCCCCTGTCCTTTAAATGAAAGCATCGTCCCAAGCTGCAGAGCAAGATTTTGCTCTGCAGCTTCAACCTCTCGATCATCCACAGCATCCTCAAGGCAAAGAACGGTGGAAGTAAGTCCCGGAATTTCATTATTAATGACCTTACTAATTGACCGATTAGCCGTACCAGGCATATAAAGGGTTGCGCCTAAGGCGTGGGCCAAAATATTTTTATCTGTAGCCAATGAGCAATCTGCCGGGGAAATGTAGAACATTTCTTCTTTCTGTTCGATGCTCAAATAATCAAAATAGATCATGCAGCCTTTTTACCACCTTCACGAATGTGATGCAGCACAATGGTACCAACAATTACCAACGCCATAACGGAGAAGAAGATGGTGTGGGATACATGATATCCAAAGGCCTGCCCCATCAGTTTTGCACCGATTAAAGCGATCAGCACATAGGCTGAGGCTTCTAATTCAGGGTATTTATCCAGTAGTTTAATAAAGACAGTGGCAACGCCCCGCATCATGAGAATACCCAATAATCCTCCAACAAAAAGAACCCATACTTCATTGCTCAGGGCAAAGGCTGCCAGAATACTATCCACGCTGAATGTTATGTCCATCATCTCAACGGTGATTACAGTGGCCCAAAAAGGACCAACTAATTTTATCCAGAAACCGCTAACCTTTGTTTCTTGCTCCTCTTCGCCTTCATCTTCCGTATTCGATTTAGATAGGAAGAACTTCCCTGCCATCCACAATAGGTAACCAGCACCTACTATTTGAACCCAGGTTATCTTAACTAAATAGGTTCCCAGTCCGATTGCCACAAAGCGGAAGAAATAAGCGCCCCAAATACCATAAAGCAAGGCTTTCTTTTGTTGATGTTTGGGTAGTTTATTAACCAGCACAGCTAAAACCAATGCATTATCACAGGAAAGAAGACCTTCTAAAATGATTAGCCAAAAAATAATTCCCCAACTCACCGGGTCGGTGAGAACCCTCTGAACTTCTGCTAGGTTGAAAAAGTGTCCATAGTTGGCGATAAGCCCAGATAAAAACGTTGTAGCTTCCACTAAAGTAAATGCCTCCTTAAAAATCTAGGTCTTACAGTTGGAATTCCGAGGTCTCGATGCCAATTTCACGACAGATATCTCTAACTACCGCTTTTTCTTGTTCGTCAAAATTTCCATCAGCCATCCCAATGGCACAGCAAACGCTTACAACCACGCGAGCTGCCTCTCTGTTAGATCGCATTTTCATGATTGCTTTATATGCTTCTGCCTTACCAATGGTATGGTCAAAACCAAAGTTTTCCGTAAAATGGTTAAATCTTTCAATTACCTTTGAAGTATCGAATACTTTTAGTTCTTCACTTCTTTGAATATAGCCTAACATTTTGGTCTTTTCTGCCGAATCAATGTGTCCATCAGCGGCAGCCACTAGGGCGCAGCCTGCTATTACAGCATCCAAAAATTCTTTGTTTTTGAAACGTTTAACCGAATCGAGCAGGGTACTCTTTGTACTGTTAAAAAAACCTTTTATGCCAGAAAAACTCAAGAATTATCACTCCTATATTTTTTATGACTTTAAGAAGGGGTGCACGAAGCACCCCTTCTCACATATTTAATTGTTAAATCTAGCCTGCGCTTAAGCCGTAAGTTTCAGCCAAGGAGGCCAGTCCACCTTGGAAACCACTGCCCACTGCATTGAATTTCCACTCGCCATTATGACGGTAGATTTCGCAAGCAACGATACCTGTTTCGACGGAGTAATCTTCGCCCAGATCGTAGCGCATAAGTTCCTCGTTTGTTTCGTTGTTGGCTACACGAACATAGGCGTTGGAAACTTGTCCAAAGTTCTGATTGCGAGCAGCAGCTTCGTGGATGTTAATGCAAATAGCAATCTTTGCAACATCAGCAGGAACAGTGGCTAGATTGACGGTTAAGGATTCATCATCACCATCACCTTCGCCAGTACGGTTGTCCTCGGAAAGAACCACAGAACCAGAGGGATCTTGCCGATTGTTGTAGAAGATAAAGGCACCGTCGCCAGAAGCCTTACCGTCTTCTTTTACCAAAAAGGCGACGGCATCTAAATCGAATTCATTACCGCCATCATATTTATTGGTGTCCCAACCAAGTCCAATAAAAATTTTGGTTAGCCCAGGATTGGTTTTCGTTAAATCTATCTTTTGACCTTTAGCAAGAGAAATCAAATTAATTACCTCCCATATTGTTTTTATATTATTACATATATCGTCTGGTCAAGGTTTCAAGACCGGTGTCATTGGTTGCCTCGCCAGTGGCAGCAAATTTCCATTCACTATTATGTCGATATACCTCGCCAAGGATGAGCGCTGTTTTTCCATCGTATCCCTGGGATAGGTTAAATTTGCAGATTTCCTGACCGTTGGCACTGTTTACCGCACGGATATAGGCGTTTTGGATCATGCCGAAGTGTTGTTTCCGTTGAACACATTGGTAGATATTGACCACAAACACTAGACGATGAACGTCAGCAGGAACCCTTGAGAGATCCACATTAATTTGTTCGTCGTCACCATCACCTTCACCGGTTAGGTTGTCCCCCATGTGCTGAATGGAGCCACATGAGCTTTTCTTGTTGCCAAAATAAATAAGATGGTCCTTTTTCTTTAACTTTTGATTAGCATCTAACATGTAAACGGAAGCATCGCAGTCAATGTTGGCACCACCGCCACCGCCGCCAAAAAGTGATTTTAAAAGACCACCACCGCCGCCGCCGCTTTTAATGGGGTCCCAGCCAAGACCCACCGTTATTTTTGTTAGACCAGGGTTCGTTTTGGTTAAGTCAATTTTTTGACCCTTTTGTAAGTTAATCAAACTAGCTAACTCCCTTCTTTATGCATCTAAACCGTAAAGTCGCACCAGCCCTTGCAGTCCATCATTAAAACCTTGTCCAACTGCAGCAAACTTCCACTCTGCACCATGACGATACAGTTCTGCAAACACGAGGGCAGTTTCGACACTGTAATCCTCACTTAGGTCGTAACGAAGCAATTCTGCACCGTTGGCGTCATCAACCACACGCACGAAAGCATTGGATACCAGACCAAAGTTTTGTCCCCGTTCACGGGCCATGTGGATGGTTACAGTAATCGCTATCTTCTGTACGTTTGCCGGAACCTTGCTCAAATCAATGGTTACTTGTTCGTCGTCACCATCACCATCACCCGTAAGGTTGTCCCCCATATGTTGAACAGAACCGCTTTTGTGCATGAGGTTATTGTAAAACACAAAGTCATCGGCACTGGTGCATTTGCCGTTTTCACTGAGAAGGAAGGCAGAAGCATCCAAATCAAAGTCTGGTCCATCAAATTTATTGGTGTCCCAACCAAGACCGACAACAACCTTAGAAAGACCTGCTCTACCCTTTGTCAAATCAACCTTTTGGCCCTTTTGTAAATTAACTGCCACAGAAAATATCCTCCTTTATTTGTTTTGACAAAAACTACAACTTTATGTAGAATTATACTAGCTAATCGCAATTTTAGCAAGAAATATCTCGTATCCAAAATACTTTCTGGAGTTGGTATCATTGTTTTCTTATAAACCTTTAATGCTGCAGTTAATGTTGCGTGGCATTAAAAAAGCGGATTTGCAAAAAGCACTCTCCCTAAGCCCCACAACAATTGCCAAAATTAAAAAAAATAAATATCTTTCGATGGAAATACTGGATCGTATCTGTACCTACTTAGATTGTGAGATTAATGAAGTTATCCAGCATATCAAGCCATCTGTAAATAAACGACCAAAGGTATCATTAATGAAGCCGGTAAAGGTGATGCTGCTAGATAAAATTCGAATGAACAGCCAGGAGAACAATCCCTAATTTAGTCAATAGAAAGGGACTGTTTGTACTAGAACCACTGGTTCATTGTGCAACAGTCCCCTTAACATTTTATTCTTAGTGTCGACTTTGTTTTTCTATTTCTTCGGCCAGTTCATTTAAATAGGCCCAACGATCCATTAATTCTTCTAACCGAAGTTCCAATCCCTTTTGCTTCTCTATCAGTTCCTGCAATAACTCATAATTGCTGCCGGCCTGGTTAATCTTATTATTTATTTCTGCCAGTTCCACCTCTGTCTCGGCGATAATATCGTCAATTTGTTCATATTCCTTCTGTTCTTTATAGGTAAACTTTAGGGGTTTGGCTTTTTCCTTGGCCTGAGGTTCGATGGTTTTAGGGGTTGGCGGTTTCCTGTCTGCTGCTGGTTCTTGGGGCAGGTTTTCAATAAAATCCTGATAATCAGAATAATTTCCCACAAAGTTTCGGATCTTGCCATTTTCTTCAAAGGCCAAGATGTTTTCGATGGTTCGATCCAGAAAGTAGCGGTCGTGGGAAACCACAATTAAGGTGCCAGGGAAATTATCCAAATAATCTTCAAGGATGGTCAAGGTTTGAATATCCAGGTCGTTGGTTGGTTCATCAAAAAGCAGCACATTGGGAGATTCCATCAAAATCCTTAATAAATAGAGCCTTCTTTTTTCCCCACCGGAGAGGTCGGAAATGGGTGTCCATTGAACCCTGGGCGGAAATAAAAAACGATTTAACATTTGTGAGGCACTGATTAGCCCACCATCTGAGGTCGGCAAATATTCGGCTGCCTCTTTGATATAATCAATGACCCGGATATCCCTGTCCATTGCCTGGTTTTCCTGAGCAAAATAACCGATTTTCACCGTTGGGCCATGTTCTGCCTGGCCGCTATCGGGATTTAATCTGCCGGCTATTATGTTCAGCAAGGTTGTTTTGCCGCTGCCATTGGGACCAATAATTCCTACCCGCTCATCCTTAGTAAAAATATAGTTAAAATCTTTAATTAAATTTTTCTCCCCGAAGTCTTTGTTAACATGTTCTAATTCAATGACTTTTTTGCCCAGGCGTGAGGCTTCGATGGAAATTTCTAATTTGTCCGTATTGCTTTCAAATACTTTTTCCTGCAGCTTTTCAAAACGATCAATTCTGGCCTTTTGCTTGGTGCTTCTGGCCTTGGCCCCCCGCCGAATCCAGGCCAATTCCTTTCTTAGAATGTTTTGTCTTTTTCTTTCCGAGGACTCCAACTGCTCTTCTCTGACCGCCTTTGCTTCCAGATAGGTGCTGTAGTTTCCCTCATAGCGGTAAACCTTACCATTGTCTAATTCCCAGATGTTATTGACCACTCGATCAAGGAAATAACGGTCATGGGTAATCATTAGCAGGGCACCTTTGCGTTTGTGTAAGTACTGTTCCAACCAGGCAACTGTTCCATTATCAATATGGTTGGTAGGCTCATCCAGAATTAAAAAATCCGCAGGGTTTATCAGGGCACCGGCCAAGGCAACCCTTTTTCTTTGGCCCCCGGACAGAACTTCAATGGGGTCATTAAAGTTAGCGATGCCCAGTTTGGTTAACACGGTCTTTGCTTCATTCTCCAGGTGCCAGGCATCCAGCTCATCCATTTTCTGCCCCAAGACAAGAAGTTTATCTTGCAATTCTTTACTGTTTGGTTGGCAATTTAACATATCCATGGTCTTTTCATATTCCAGAAGTAGTTTCATAACCGGCGATTGTCCCCTGAAAACCTGCTGCAGCACCGTGGCAGATTCATCAAAGAGAGGATCCTGGGGAAGATATTCCACCTGTAGGTTACTTATCATGGTGATTTTGCCGGCATCAACCGGTTCCTTGCCAGCCAACACCTTTAACAAAGTAGATTTTCCCGTGCCATTTATGCCCACCAGGCCAATCTTTTCCCCTTCCGAGATGCCAAAGGAAATGTTGTCTAATACTTCCTTAACGCCAAAGTTCTTTGAGATATTTTCAACTGTTAGTAAATTCATAGAGATTCCTTCTTTTATAATTATTCTCTAATAATGTAGCACAGGATATTAACCGGTGTCCATTCCCGCTTGTTCAATCTGGGAAATGGCCATGAGTCAGGGGCTTTGGGCTTTAAGCCATCAGATTGCCATCCTGGGCGGTAGCGAATAATCTTTCTTACATGAGCACCTTCTACACCATAGCCTTGTATAATGCCGTATCCTCTATCACCAACAACCCCATAATAATATAATACATTAAAAACAGACCAAAAGATTTGAATCTGTTAACCTGCTTACCAGACTTTTCTGTCGCATCATAAGTATACTATACTAACCGATACCCCACTCCGGGCTCTGTGATTATATGACGGGGCCGGGTCGGGTTTGCCTCTATTTTCCTACGAAGCTGTCCTATGAAAACGCGTAGATAGTGTGTGTCATTTTCATAGGTTGGACCCCAACAGGCAATCAATAACTGCTTGTGGGTTAAAACCTTTCCTGCATGAATGGCTAAGTTCTTAATTAAATCGTACTCTGTAGGGGTTAGCTTAACTTCTTCACCCTGAACTAAAACCTTTCTGTGGGCTAGGTCTATTACTAAATCATCAAACTTTAACACCGGTTCATCTGTGACCTTCACAGAATGTCTCATGGCGGTCCTGATGCGAGCTAATAGTTCGCCCATGCCGAAGGGCTTAGTCAGATAATCATCGGCACCGGCATCCAGTGCTACTATTTTATCCTTCTCCTGCTCTTTTGCCGATAAGATGATTACAGGTGTCTTGGTCCATTCCCTTAAACGGGTCATTACTTCCAATCCATCCATATCCGGCAGACCCAAATCTAATATTATTATATCTGGACGAAAGGTGGTAGCTTCACTAAGTCCCTGTTGACCAGTGGCCGCTTCTGCCACTTCATAACCATGACTAGTTAATGCCACCCTCAGTAGTTTTTGAATTTGACTTTCGTCGTCAATAACCATAATGCGTGCCCCTTTACTTTTCATAGTTCTCCTTTGTAAACTAACCTATCGTTTACTGTTGGCTGATTTTCTAAGGGTAAGGTAAATATCATCTCTACTCCTCCACCCTGCCTATTGGCTGCCCAAATTTTACCCTCGTGAGCTTCCAAAAAGCCCTTACAAATGGCTAAGCCTAGTCCTGTGCCACTAACAAGTCTGGGTGATTGTAAACGGTAAAATTTATCAAAAATCCGTTTCATGTCTTCCTCTGGAATTTTCGGTCCTTGGTTTGCTATGGTTATTTCAATTTCCTTTTCATTTTGAAGGGCTGAAATGGTAATCTCGGTACCAGATTCAGAGTATTTTAACGCATTATCTAATAGGTTAACAATTACCTGTTCAATCAATGTAAAATCCACTTTTACTAAGGGGAGGTCGTTATTAATTTTGATATTAACGGACCTGTCCCCTAATGATTTCTCCAAGGAGCTAATGGCAACACCAACTATATCTTGTAAATCACACCATTCTTTATTGGGCTGGACCAGGCCACCTTCCAACTTGGCCATATGTAAAAGGTTATGGACAAAGCGGCTCATGCGCAGTGCACCCTGCTGAATGCTTTGCAGCAGATCCCGCCTGGCCTCCTTGGTATAAACCTCGTCACTTTCCAGCAGTCCGGAAACTGCACCAAGTATGGAAGCCAGGGGCGTCCTTAAATCATGGGACAAAGAATTAAATAAGGCACTACGTAAGCGTTCAGACTCTGCCAGTGTTTGGGCTTCTCTGGCCTGTTCAGCCAGCTTAACCCTGGCTATGGCCATGGAGGATGTTCCGGCAATGGCCTCCAGTAGGCGTAGTTGTTCCGGTTCAAAATAGGTATCAGGGTCTCCTGAGCGTATTCCCAATACACCTCTAATTTCATTATCTGTTCGCAAGGGTAAATAAAGCCCTTCAGCAGCACTCAAGGTCTCTGTACCTTTGCCAGCCTTTTGGCCCCGGCTGAAAACCCAGTCGGCCACTGCGTGCTCATTTGCATTAAAAAAACTATTTTCTACGGTTATATAACTTGCCTTAAGCTCTAACTTCTTGTCTCGATCCGGCAACAGAAGCACAACCTGACCTTCAATGGTTTCTGCAACCTTTTTTACAATGCTTTCCAGAACAGGTTCTAACTCCGCCACCGCCGCTATCTCCTTGCTTAAAGAGTAAAGGGCAGAAACCCTGGCCTCCCGGCGACGGGAGTTGATTACCTGTTGTCTAAGACGGGTAGATAAACGACTGGTAAAAAGAGCCACCACCAGGAATATGCCAAAGGTAATGACATGGCGTATATCGGCAACCGTTAAGCTAAAGGTGGGTGGCACCACAAAGAAGTCAAAACCTATCATAGCCATTATGGACGTGGCGATTGAGGGGCGGGTGCCCCATCTTACAGCACTAAGAAGAACCGGCAACAAATAAAGCATGGCAATATTAACTACCCCCAGTTCCTCTTTTAAAGATGAAGCTACCAGTGTTAGAGCCATAACGATTAATAACAAAGTTAGATAGGTAAGAAAAAAGGACAATTTCCTGGTCGGTTCCTGGGCAGGTTGTTGTACCTTTTGGCGTTTTTGAAGCAATTTTGGGTTTCCTGGAATAACGTGAACACTCATTCCATCACTCATCCTGATAACCTTATCTACCACCGATCCGTGCATTAGTTCCCAAAGTCTTGAATAAAGGGGCTTTCCAAGGATAATCTGGGAAATATTTCTCTTACGGGCCAGTTCCAGTAACTCTTCTGCTGCATCATTACCTGTTAGGTTTATAGTTTCTGCTCCTAATTCCTCAGCCAAGTGCAAATTCTTAGCCAGTTGATCCTTTTCTTCCTCACTTACAGGAAAGCGCCGTGGAGTATCCACATAGACAGCCATCCACTCCGCTTGCAAGCCCTCTGCCATTCTTCTTCCTATTCGAATCAGTTGGGCGGAGAAAGGACTGGCACTGATACAAACTAATATTTTTTCACCAGTGGGCCAGGGCCCGGCAATACCGTGCACTCGCATGTAAGATTCCAGTTGACGGTCTACCCTTTTTGCAGTATACCGTAGGGCCAGTTCCCTTAGAGCATTAATATTGCCCGTTCTAAAGAACATCCGCCTGGCCTCCTCAGCCTGCCCGGGTATATAGACCTTACCGTCCTTTAGTCGCTGAATTAATTCTTCCGGTCGGAGATCAATCAATTGAATTTGCGCATTTTGTTCCAGAATTCTGTCCGGAACGGTTTCTCTAACGGTAACGCCAGTAATTTGAGCCACCACATCATTTAGAGTTTCCAGATGCTGAATATTGATGGTGGTATAAACATTAATCCCCGCAGCCAGCAGTTCTTGAACATCATGATACCGTCGGGCATGACGGGACCCTGGTATATTGATATGGGCCAATTCATCCACCAGGGCAATTGCAGGTTTACGGGCCAGCAGGGCATCTAGGTCCATCGCCTGGAACTCTTTACCCCGGTATTCCATTTGTCTTGGAGGAACGACGGGAAGGCCTCTAACAAGGGCCTCCGTCTCAGCTCTTCCGTGGGTTTCCACCCAACCGATAACAACATCTACACCTTCGGACAACCTTTCCCAGGCGTCCTCCAACATAGCATAGGTCTTACCCACACCAGCTGCGGCACCAAGAAAAACAGTCAGTTTTCCCTGTCCTTCCTTTTCAATAGTGGCCAGTAGGGCATCTGGGTCTACCCGTCTTTCTTTAAACATTAAAACGATCTCCTATCCTTAAAAGGGAATCCAATTCCATATTTAACTTTAGCACAGTAACCCTAAGTTACCAAAGGATCCAAATTGCCATCCCGCTTTTGCTGCTCTGCCAATCTGTAACTGCCAGTGGATAGGCAAGGCCTGTTACCAGTGTCATGACTAATAAAGAGTAATCATGCTCGGGATACTGTTTTCGCCATTTTCTCATACTTCCCTTTCCTATTTTCTTACTAACCCTAAACCAGTTTTTTCATACAATTGCTTTAGGGGTTACCAGAAAATACTTATTGGACCCCCACATAGCAAAATTCGATAGAAATTGGCCTAACCCAATTCTTTTATAGAGGGTTAGGCCTTGCGTATGATCAAAAAATAAAAGCTCCAAGTTATCCAAACTTAGGACTTTTAAGTGAATGCCTTTATTGAACCAGATAATCAAACTTATAATACCTATAAGGGATCAACTTGCTATCCCTTAATTCTATATGGGGTTTTTTTATGCTATGCATAGTAAATATAGAGATTGATGCTCCATGTGATTAACTCTTATACTTCAACTGTGTCAAAATATTGCAGCCGTTCTGTTTTGCCAATGACCACCAGTATATCTCCTTCTTCTATAACCTGACTGGCGTTTGGGGATATAATCATCTCTCCGCCCCTGCGGATGGCTAAAACCGTTATACCATAATTTTGACGAGCACCTGACTTCTCCAGCGATTTGTTAACAAGTTTGGGTGGGGCGACCATTTCCACCAAGCTGTATTCTGGGGAGAGGGAAATCTGGTCCATAACATTTTTAGATACCAAAGCAGAGGCCACTTTTATCCCCATATCCCGCTCCGGGAAGATAACTTTATCTGCCCCTACCCTCTCCAGGACCTTCCCATGTAGTTCACTCTGTGCTTTAGCAACCACCTTATTCACGCCCAATTCTTTAAGCATAACCGTTACAAGTATACTTGCCTGAACTTCCTTACCGATGGCTACCACAACCACATCAAAATTTCTGATACCTATGCTTTTTAGTGCATGTTCATCTAAGGCATCCAAGGTAACGGCATGGGTTACATGCTCCACTATATCATTAACCCGTTCCTCATCGATGTCTGTGGCAAAGACTTGATAGCCCATTTTACTAAGGGTCATAGCAACGCTGGTGCCAAACCTACCCAATCCAATTACTGCAAATTGTTTCACTTAATAGTCCCCCTACCCTATGATTACTCGCTCCTCTGGATAGCGAATGTGGTTTTTTCTTTTAAGGCGTGAAGCCAATGCAAATGCCAAGGTTAAGGGCCCAAGTCGCCCGATAAACATGGTCAGGATAATTATAATTTGGCCAAAAGACGTAAGATTTGTGGTTAAACCCGCACTTAATCCCACTGTGCCAAAGGCTGAGACAACTTCAAACATTATTGCCAGGAAGTCTGCTTTTTCAGTTATACTCAAGGCTAAGGTAGCAAAAATCACCCAGCTAATAGCTAGTAAAACTATACTTAAGCTCTTGAATATTAAATCTTTAGGGAGTCTTCGTTGGAAAAGCTCAGCGTCTTCTTTGCCCTTAGCCAAGGTAATGACCACCAGCCCAAGCATACCAAAGGTGGATGTTTTAATTCCACCCCCTGTAGAACCAGGGGAAGCACCAATAAACATTAATAAAATCATGAAAAATAAGGTAGCAGGTCTTAGTGTTGCTATATCTATGGTATTAAAACCGGCTGTACGTGGAGTTACTGACTGAAACCAGCTGGCCCAAAGCTTAGTTCCAAAATCTAGCGGTGCTAGGGTATTATTGAATTCCAGTAAGAATATAACCACTGTACCTAGAACTAAAAGTGACGCAGTAATAAGCAACACAAAGCGGGTATGCACTGTTAATTTTTTTGTTTGACGAAAGCGTAATAGGTCTGCAATAACTGTGAAACCAATACCGCCTAATATAATGTTGAAAGTAATGGCAATGTTGACAATTGGGTCACCGACATAGGAAGTTAATCCCTTGAAGCCTCCCATTAAATCAAAGCCTGCATTATTAAAACCGGAGACAGCATGAAAAATACTAAACCATATTCCTTTTAAAGTACCAAATTGGGGTATCCAGCGGGTCATAAGAAGTAAAGAAACCATTAATTGAATGGTTAGGGTAATAAGAATAACCTGTTTGGCTAACCTAACTAATCCACTAAGGCCAATTAAATTTAGGGATTCCTGAATTAATAGCCTTTCTCGGAAGGAAATTTTTCGCCCCATTAGTAAAGCAAAAAGTACAGCCATTGTCATAAAGCCTAGACCCCCTACTTGAATGAGAGTCATTATAACTACATGGCCGAAAGTGCTCCAGTGTGTGCCAGTATCCACCACCACCAGGCCTGTAACACAAACAGCAGATGCAGAGGTGAAAAGTGCTGTCAGAAAGTCGGTATACTGGTTATTGGCTGATGAAATCGGTAGTGTGAGCAAAAATGCACCCGACAATATCACCCCTAAAAAACCTAACACCAATACCCTTGATGGATGATTTAATATAACCAATATTTTGTCCATGAGATATCACCTTCTTGTGTCCTTTAGCTTGCAATTAAAAAAAGCTAACGTAATCCGGTCGTTAGCTTTTAGATTTGCACTTTTATCTCTACGAACAATATTATATAGCTCATTCCCATAAATATAGGGTAAAGAAAGTGTTAAGGGATATAAAGAAAGTATAAAGATTTACAGTAAGTAATGCACAACAAGTCCGGCTAAGACAATCCTCAATAGCTGGTAACCACTTTTTACTGGATAAGGATGCAGTAAAGTCCTGTTGAATTAAGTTGGTTTTCGTTGGTGCCGCTAGCGGTATGGGGAACTCACCTAAACACGGAATAAGATATGTTAGTTTACATAATTATGTGATATGTAAACCAACATAAGTAAAATAATTTAATCAAATATACCCAAAAGCCCCTGGCTCATGGCCCGGGGCTAAAAATCACATCTCTATGCCCACAACAGCACCTACACCCTCATTGTAATAGTGCTTCACTGGGTTAACCTCGCTGACTAGATCCGCTGCTGCTATAATTTCCGGCTGGGCATTTCTCCCGGTAATTACCAGATGCATGCCCTGGGGCCTGGTTTTAATTAATTCCAGAACCTCCGCCAGTGGCAGAACATCATCAATGGGGAAGTTTTTAATGGCCAAAGCATTGTTTAGTTCATCAAGAATGACCAGATCATAGTCTCCGCTGGCAACCTTTTCTTTGGTAAAGGTCCAGGCCTGCCGTAAAGCCTCCCGATGTTCTTCCGGTGTCTTGGTCCAGGTAAAACCACTGCCCAGTTGAAACATAGCAATGCCAAGCCGATCGAATGCTATTTTTTCCCCGTAGGTATGTTCCGGGGATTTGATAAATTGAATCATCAGCACCCGTTTGCCTCTGCCCCAGGCACGAACAGCCAAGCCCAGTGCCGCTGTTGTTTTACCCTTGCCATCTCCGGTGTATACCAAAAGCAAACCCCGCTGGTTGTCAGGTTTGTCCATATGTTGCACCAAGCCTCCTTTTTCAATATTATTAGGGTAATTTTTATTACGGTTATATCCTTCCCACTCCACTCTGACAATAGCCTGGGGAATTACCTTGAAATTGGCAACTTAAACTCCAAGCTTTTCAGTTCAAGGGGAATCCCTGCGGTTACCAGAAATACTTGGCCGCAAACCTGAGCCAATCGTTGGTTCAGCCAGCCGGCCAAATCTCTGAATTCTCTGCCCAGCGGATAGGCAGGAACGATGCCGCTGCCCACTTCATTGCCCACCAGCAATAGGTGACCCGAAAAATCAGCGACGGCATTGACCAATGCGTCTATTTGCGAAGAAACCTTTGAGACTTCCGCTTCTTTTTCAGCCAACAGCAGCCAATTGGTGAGCCAGATGGTTAGACAGTCCACCAAAATCACTTTGTTCCCGGCCTGAACAGCAGCCTTTGTCCCAAGCCGCAGCAGTGTGGCGGCCAGTTCATAGGGTTCTTCGACGGTTGTCCAGGAAAATTCAGAATCCCTGCGGCGATTGCGGTGCAGTTGGATTCTTTGCTCCATTTCTTTGTCATAGGCCTGGGATGTTGCGATATAAATGCCACTGCTGCCCAGATAGGCTGCATATTTCTCCGCAAAGGCACTTTTACCGCTTCTGGTGCCGCCCGTTACCAGTGCGATCATTTGATCAGCCTCCATTAGGTTTTTGGCAATAATTCTCGTAGAGACAGCAGAAGTATTGCATTATCCTCTTCCGATCGAACCGCTACCCTAAAATAATATTTATCCAGGCCCATGTAGTTTTCACAAAGCCTGATTAAGATTCCCTTTGGTCCTAAGAAGTTTTGCAGCTCCTCCGCTGTATAGCCGCTTTCCCGACAGTCCACCAGGATAAAATTGGCTGTTGGCCAGAAGGGCCTGAGACCTGGGATGGAGCTAAGTCCATCTGCCAACAGGGGTCTAAGGCGATTCATTTGCGCGAACGTATTGGCACGATAGGGCTTATCCCGCAAGGAGGCAACACCGGCCACCTGAGCCATTAAGTTAACCCGCCAGGGTGGTAAAACAGCCGTTAAAGCTTCAACGACAACCGGCGATGCTGCTAAGTAACCCAGTCTAAGTCCAGGCATGGCGAAGAACTTGGTTAAGGAACGCAAGATATATAAGTGGCTATTAGCTGGCAGCTCTGGCAAGAGGGATTGTTCCGGCGAGACAAAGTCCATAAAGGCTTCATCCAGCAAAAGAGAGGCTCCGCTGGTTTGGGCCAGATCCAATAGAATCTTGACCTGTTCTTTTGCTACCAAATGGCCGGTGGGATTGTTGGGATTACAAAGGATAACTAAATCATCCTGTTTTAGCTGTTGCCCCACAGCCTCGATATCTAAGATAAAATTATTATGCCTGACCAAAGGCAGATGAACTTGTTCAATTTCCCTAAAGGCATCGGCGTACTCACTAAAAGTAGGCACTGGCAATAAAACCCTGCGAGGTTTTAATAACCTGCCCAGGGCATAGATAAGCTCTGCAGCACCATTCCCCAAGATCAGCATTTCCTCGGGCAGGCCGGTTAAGAGGGCTATTTCCTTTCTTAAAGTATCTGCCTGGGGTTCCGGATAATGCCTAATCTGGAGCAGTGACTGCTGGATAGCCTCCAGAGCCAAGGGTGATGGCCCCAGGGGGTTAATATTGGCACTAAAGTCCAGGATGGATTCTTCTTTCAGGCCATAGGTCTGTGCTGCCAACCAGACATTTCCACCATGCTTTTGCATTGCTGTCCCCCCTATTTTAGACCGCCGCTGACCATGGTTGTCTGCCAAACCTGCCACCCCGGTCTTTTATGGCCAATGTATTGGGCGGCCTCCCCTGCAGCAACCCGGTCAGGGTGCATAAGCATACCCATGACAGTACCGCTATGGGCCACCAGTACACCCAGGGCCTGCAGCTCCGCGGCCCACCTGAGCCATTGGGCTAAGTGAGGCTTGGGTAATATTACCTGGTTGGCCTGGGCGCTGATACTAGCTCCCCGCCCCAGCATTTCCCAATCCCTGGTTAATAAGCCTCTGGTTACTAAATCAGTGGCTTGACGTACCATGGGTTCCTTTTGTAAGTTCTTACTTGCCAGGTCCTTACGATGGTTAAAAAGAATGGTATCCACTGTCCCGCCGGGATCAGCAATAACCAGTTTAAGGGGCGGTGCTGGTCCTAAATATTTTTTTACCACACCGTTTAAATGATTGCAGATAATAATGCCGGGAAACATTATTCCGTCACTTGGTTCAATGCTGGTGGCAATTTTCGCGATGATTTCCGCCCTAAGCTCTTGACCAAAGGCTCTGGCAGTGGCCAGGCAAGTGGCGGCAATATCCGCACTGCTGCTGGCCATTCCTTTGCTTTCGGGCAATCGGGAGTTTCTTAGGATAGAACCCCGGTAAGTTGGCTGGCCCAAATAATCTAAGGTCATTTGCAAGGCATGGTAGGATTTTTCCAGCCCCCTGCTATGTTCACCCCACTGTCCCAGTTCAACTGTTACTTCACTCCAAAGATCAATGGGGCAAGTAATCAGAAAGGGTTCTCCCTCGATGGTGCCCTGTACCAGTTCACCACAGGTACCGGGAGCGGTGGCTGTACCACGCAGAACTATAGCATTAAGGTCTGCTGAATCAATAGGATAAGGAAAAACACCCACGTTTCCATCATCTCCCCCAAAGCTCCGTAGGTGTCACCTGTCATGCCACCTAACCTTTTTACAATGAATTCTATGGTAAACCAGGTAATCAAGCAGATTAGCCCCAGCAGGGCTAGTCCTTTCGGGCCAAAGAACCACAAACAGCCGGCGATCAGGGTTAATGTGGCCAATGCTAACTGGATTTTGCCCGCTTGCTGCAGACAGGTTCCCAGACCACCTGTGGCCCTGGCATAGGGATAGCGGGTAATGGCCAGAACCATTGCCCAGCGGCCAGCCATTGGAGCCAGCATCAAGGCTGTCAGCTTAAGTGGTAAATCAAGTTCAGATAGGAAAGATATTTTTAGGAGCAGTATTGTACCAAAGGCAATGGCACCCATTGCCCCCACACGGCTGTCTTTCATAATTTCTAATTTTCTCTGGTGATCACGTCCGCTAAAGATGCCATCGGCTGTATCCATGAGTCCATCCAGATGCAAAGCACCGGTGAGTATAATGATGGTTATCAGTCCAAGGGCATCAGCCGCTAAGTTTAAGCCAAGGGAGTGTAAAGCATAACAAACCCCGGCTGCCAGTGAACCCAGCAGTAAACCCACCAAAGGGTAATAGGCAACGGAATTAGCCAATTCCCTATGGCCTGCCATTTTATTGTAAACAGGAAAGATTGTTAAGAAACTGATTGCCAGCCGTAAAGAGCTAAACAATGGTAGGCCTCCCGTATCTTAATGAAATAAGTAATCAAATACCATGCCAACTGCCACCACCGAAGCGGTAACCCCATAGGTAAGCTTTAGTGCTTGGGCAATATGCCGATGGGATAGGGGAAATTTTTCTTCTCCCATCACGGCTCTGTGGGATACCTGACCTCGGTAGTAATTGGTACCCCCTAATTGAATTCCCAGGGCACCGGCCACCGCAGCTTCTGGAATACCACTATTGGGACTGGGGTGCTTAGGGGCGTCTCGCAGCATGGTCCGAATGGTGGCCCTAAAGCCACCGGGGTAGAATACGGCCAACAATGGATAAAAGAAACCCGCCAATCTTGCCGGGAGGTAGTTGGCCAGGTCATCCAGCCGGGCAGCGGCCCAGCCCAGATAGCGATATTTTTCATCCTTGTGACCAATCATGCTATCCATGGTGTTGACCGCCTTGTAAGCCATGGCCAGGGGTGCACCACCAATAAAAGCATAAAAGAGCGGTGAAATAATGCCATCTACGGTGTTTTCCGCCACGGTCTCCACCGTGGCCCGGGTAATTCCCCGGTCATCTAATTGATCCGTATCCCGTCCAACGATCATGGCAACCTTAGAGCGGGCTTCCTTTAAATCACCCCTGGTCAAGGGCTCAGCCACTGCCATGGCATGCTGACCCAGACTCTTCACGGCCAGTGTGGTGGCAAGTAACCATAGGTGTACCCCAAAGCCCAGATAGGGATGGACCCTTTCCGCCAATTTAATCAAGGTCCAGGTTCCCAGCCAGGCAAAGGATACAACCACGAAAACCAACAGGATACCACCCAGCCGTAATCCTGTAGGGCTTGTGGTTAATTTTCGCACAGTCCTTTCGCACCGATTAATCAGACTGCCCATGATGACCACCGGGTGGGGAATAGGCCGGGGATCACCCACCAAGATATCTGTTAGCAATGCCAGCAGGATCAGGCTGATCATGGCTTCCCTGCTCCTAAACCCATCATTTGATAGAGCTTTTGCATATCGAGATGCTGTCGCACAGCTTCTGCCAGGTGATCATATTTTTCTTCCCGATTTTCCGGCAGCTGCGCCAGGGTAAGCTTTTGTATGCCCTTAGCCTGGCGCAGGGAATTGATCCAGGCCAATAGCAGGGACTTATTATCGAATAACCCGTGCAGATGGGTCCCCCAGACAGTACCCTGGTTGTTCACGGCACCATCTTGTAAATCTGTACGCTGACCGGAACGTTGGGTTATCTGCAGCAGAGGTTTTACTTCATTACCCAGAGTGACCTGGCCAGTGTGAATTTCGTAGCCGGTTATTTCCTGGTTCGTTACATCACAATCAATAAATTCCGGACAAATTATTTTTGCTTTGCAACGGTGGGTTTGCTTTTCCTGGTAAAAGGTTGTTTCTATATCCAGCAGGCCTAAGCCAGTTACACTGCCTAAGCTTGCTTCGGTGCCCCAGGGGTCATAAAGCATTTTCCCCAGCATCTGATAACCACCACAAATTCCCAAAATGGGTAGACCACTTCCGGCCAATTCAATAATTACTTGATCGGTGCCCTTTTCTTTGAGGTACTGCAAATCTTCGATGGTATTCTTGGTTCCTGGCAATATTAGGGCATCCGGTGTCCCCAGGGGTTCCCCAGGACGTACAAAACGCAGGGAGATTCCCGGCACCTGTCCGATTAAATCAAAATCTGTAAAATTGGAGATACGGGGTAATTTGATAACAACGATATCCAGCTCAGACCCGGCCGAAACATGTACATTTCCCTCTAAAGCAACGGAATCCTCCTGTTCAATGCCATGCTCATGCAGGTAAGGTATAACACCCAGCACGGGTTTGCCTGTGCGCTGCTCTAAAAATTCCAGCCCTGGTTTAAGCAGCTCAATATCACCCCGGAATTTGTTAATCAGAAAACCTGCTACCTTTTCACGCTCATGGGGTTCCAATAGTTCTAAGGTCCCCACCAGGGAAGCAAAAACACCGCCACGGTCAATGTCTGCCACTAAGATTACCGGGGCTTCCGCCAGCATAGCGGTTCGCATATTAACGATATCTCGATCTTTTAAGTTGACTTCCGCAGGGCTGCCAGCCCCTTCAATGACCAGCACCTGAAATTCCCGGCGCAGTTCCTCAATACACTGACTCACTAAACTGACCGCTTCAGGTAAAAATTTTGCCCGGTAGTCCCTGGCACTCATATCTGCCAGAGGTTTTCCCAACACCACAATTTGAGCGTTGAGATCCTGTTTGGGTTTAATTAACACAGGATTCATGGTCACTGTGGCCTCTATACCCGCTGCCTCTGCCTGGGCCCCCTGGGCCCGTCCAATTTCCCCCCCGGCTAAGGTTACGTAGCTGTTGAGGGCCATATTTTGGGCTTTAAAGGGTGCCACACGAAAACCGTCCTGTTTAAAAATACGGCACAGGGCCGTACATAGCAAACTTTTCCCCACATGGGAAGAGGTTCCCTGAATCATGATGGTTTTTGCAAGGGCCAAAGCGGCACCTCCCTATTTGTAATACAGCAGGGCATTGATGGTTGCTGCTGCCAGGGGACTGCCACCACGGGTACCTAATATGGTAATATGGGGCAGATCCATTTGGGACAGCAATTCTTTGGAGTGGGCCGCGCCCACAAAGCCCACTGGCATACCCACAACCAGGGCCGGCTGCAAGCCTTCCTTCATCATGCGCATCAAGGTATACAGAGCGGTGGGGGCATTGCCGATGGCCACCACTTGACCCTGCAGGCGATTGCCAAACCTCTCCATGGCCACAGCCGAACGGGTAATGCCCCGCTCTTTGGCCTCTGCCACCACTTCCTGACTGTGTACCGCACAGTGTATCTGACCACCCAATTCTGCCAGTCGACGGCTGTTTATCCCAGACTGCAGCATGGTCACATCCGTATAAATATCGACGCCAGCTCTCAAAGCTGCCAGTCCCTGCACCACGGCCCGGGGATGGAAACGAACCTGTGAACCTAATTCAGGATCACCGCTGGTATGTATAATTCGGCTAACCACAGCCTTTTCTGCCGGCGGCAAATTGAATGACTTAAGAAACTCTGCCACCTGCCGCATACTTTCACGTTCAATCTCTTGGGGCTGCCAAATGATATCCTTAAAGTCCATATTTTTTCACTTCCTTGTCTGCCGGCTCGCCTTAAATTTTTGGCAATACTGCAAAACTTCTGCCGGGGCATGCAGTATCAGGGGGTAATTGATTAGGGGCCGCTGCCAGATAACAATGGGTATGCCTAGCTGCAAGGCCGCCTCTAGCTTCTCCTCTACGCCGCCGGTATTACCGCTATCCTTGGTGATGACGACCTCTGCCCGGTACTGTTTATATAAGGCCAGATTCAATTCCCGGCTGCAGGGTCCTTGTAAAGCAATGATGTCCCTGGGTATTAAGCCCAACGCCAGACAACTGGCGACAACCGCCGGCTCTGGCAATACCCTGGCCACCACCCTTACATCCGTTTCCTTAGCAGCAGCCATGAGCAGAGGCAGGTTTTTACTGCCCAGGGTTGAGAAAATAACCTTGCCCAGGGACAAGGTTTTCTTAATACTATTGTTGAGGTCGTCGCATGCATGGACCAGTGGGTGAGCAGGGAGCTTTGTTTGAGGTCTTTCCAACCGCACATAGGGAATGCCCACTTCTTGGGCAGCAGCAATGGCCGTCTTTGAGGCTTCGGCTGCAAAGGGGTGTGTGGCATCCACCAATAACTCAATGCCTTGAGCCAGGAGTTCCTCCAAGGAAGCTTTGTCCAAAGCCCCAGCTCGGACCTGCTGCACTCCTTGGTCGCTAAGAAGCTTACTGCCGTAATCTGTCACAGTGGAAGCCAGCACGGTAAACCCAGCTTTCTGCAATAATGCAGCGGTTTTTCTGCCTTCCAGTGTACCGGCCAGTACTAGGATCACAGGCGGTAGCCCCTTGGGGTTACCATCTGCCCATCGATTACCCTGGTCTGGGAATTGCCAATAATGACGGTGGTTAGCATATCAATATCGTGGTCTAACATTTCCTGCAGGGTGGTAAGGATTTTTTGTTCATCACCGCGCCGGGCCAGGCGTACAATGCCCACCGGCGTATGGGGTGCCTTATGTTTTAGCATCCGTTCCTGGGCAATTTTGATATTGTCCGGTCGACCGTGGCTGCGGGGGTTGTACAAAGCAATAATAAAATCTCCGGCTGCTGCTGACTCCACCCGTTTAAACATAATTTCCGTGGGTGTTAACAAATCACTCAGACTGATCACAGCAAAGTCATTCATGAGGGGTGCTCCCAGGCTGGCTGCTGCCGCTGAGACAGCCGTAATACCGGGAATAATCTTCACCGGAACCCGCCCCTCGGCGACCTCCAGGATTAGTCCGGCCATACCGTAGATACCGGGATCACCGCTGCTGACCACGGCCACCACTTTTCCCCCGGCGGCCAACTCCACCGCCTGTTGGGCCCTGGCTACTTCACCCCGCATGGGTGTGGTCACCCTTTCCTTATGCCCAATTAAATCTGGGATTAATTCTAAATAAGTATGATAGCCCACCACAACCTGGGCAGCTTCGATGGCTGCCAGGGCTTCCGCCGTAAAGGTCTCACGGTTGCCTGGCCCTAGTCCCACCACCATAATTTGGCCTCTGCCAGGGCCACTGTCACTGGCCCTATTTTCTGCTTGGGTACTTTGATCTGTCCCATGCCACTGGCTGTTATGGCTGCCGGTTCGCATACTCCACCAACTCCTATTTGTTCTTTAACAAAATCTGATTGGTTATATTGCACGGTAAGATGCTGTATTTGTTCCCTGGTCACTTCAATTAAGGGAACCCTAAAATATCTTGCTGCCTGCAATAGTCCAGGTTCCTGCATTTTTAAATCCACTGTGGTCAGGTATTTTAGAGAGAGTAAACTATAACCTGAGCATCTAAAAGTTTCTTTGATTGCAGCAATAATTTGTTTCCCACTGACCCCTTTGCGGCAGCCCACTCCGGCTACCAGATTCCTTGGCCTTAACATTAGTCTTGGTTCCCCACGGTGCTGCACCAATTGGTTGGTAATATATACCACAGGTCCTTGGGAACTGCCTTGATCCGTCTGGGACACAGTTAAACCCTGCATGACCTCTGGCTTTAGCTGCCAGGGGGAAACAATTTGTAATGGTTTTCCTTCCACCAGAAGTCGATTAAATAACTTGATCCCTCGAAAAGGGTAAACCTCACAAGCCAATTCCTTCGCTAACAGATCCAGGGAAGGTACACCCACCACATCCGTGGCAGTGGTAATAACTGCCGTGCCACCGATTAATGCAGCGATCCTTCTGGCCAAAACATTGGCACCTCCCAGATGTCCGGCAAGCAGACTGATGGCGTGCTGACCCCTTTCATCCAGTACCACCACAGCAGGGTCGGTCCTTTTGGACTGCAGCAAAGGTGCCAGTGTCCGGACCACAATGCCTGTGGCCATGATAAAAATAATTTGGTTATATTGGTTAAAGACAGTTTTTACTGTTTCCTGCCAATGATCAAAGAAAATTGTCTGAGCAGGATATCTGTCACTGGTAAGCCGCTGCGGCAGGTAAAGATCGGCACCCTGGCAAAGTCCAGCCAATTTCTGGGCTAAACTGGCGCCACCATCCGTCAGAGCCAGTACTGCAACCCTATTCTTCTTTGCGATAGCCATGCTCAAACCCAGCATCGTAAAGTAAAGAACGACCTCCTGCGGTTAAAAATTCACCCACCAAGATCAGGGCTGTACGTTTGATACCCGCCTTTTCCACCAGCTTTGTCAATTCCTGGAGTGTGCCGCGGCACACTCTCTCCTCGGGCCAGGAGGCCCGCTCCACCACTGCCACAGGTGTGTTTGGCTCATAGCCCTGCAGCAATTCCTGCTGTACTTTTTCTGCCATTCCCACCGAGAGGAAAACAGCCAGGGATGCTCTATGCTGGGCCAAACTGGACAATTCCTGAGCCGCCGGTACCGGCGTGCGTCCGGCCAGGCGGGTAATAATAACTGTCTGGGAACCGCCGGGGACGGTATATTCCCTTTTAACAGCAGCAGCGGCGGCCAAAAAGGAGCTGACCCCTGGTACGATTTGGTAGGGAACTCCCAGCTTATCCAATTGCGTCATTTGTTCCCCAATGGCCCCATAAATGCTGGGGTCTCCTGTATGCAGCCGCACCACCAACTGATTACGCTGCTGGTATTCCACCATCAAGGATACGATTTCTTCTAAAACCAGCGGGGCACTGTCAACCAACCGGGCCTCTGCCCGGCAGCAGTTCATTACTTGTAAAGGCACTAAGGATCCTGCATAAACAACCAAGTCAGCCTGTTGCAACAACCGCCAGGCCTTAACCGTTAGTAGCTCCGGGTCCCCTGGCCCTGCTCCGACAAAATAAATCATCCGTTCATCATCCGTTCCGGTTTATTTATTTAGGAGTGTCGTAAAACTACTCGTTCGTACGCAACACACCCCGAAAAGTCCCACGGCCCATGGCCATTAATCAGCTTTCTGTCCGCTAACTATCAGCACCGGGTTAAGACCCTGCCACATCTGGGATTGGCCCACCTGCCTGGCCCTGGCCACTGTGATATTGACAGCCTCTGTTTGCTGATAACCTTTATCCGCCAGGAATCTGAGTACCCGGGGACCTGTTTCCAGGGTTATGGCAGTGGCCACCAGCCAACCACCGGGCTTAAGCTTGCGGTGGGCTGTCTCCAGAATTTCCGTCAAGGCCCCGGCACTGCCGCCAATAAAGATACGGTCCGCCGGCGGCAGCTTTTCCATTGTGTCAGGGGCAAAGCCTGGTACCAGACGAACATTCGTAAGTCCAAAGCGTCGGGCATTGGCTTCTACCAGTTCATCGGCAGAACTGTCCTTTTCCAGAGCAAAAACAGTACCGTTTTTTATCTGGAGGGCACATTCCACCGTCACACTGCCGCTGCCTGCCCCCACATCATAGATCACAGCACCGGGAAATAATTTCATTTTCCCGATGGCAATCATGCGAATTTCCTGTTTGGTTATGGGCACGGTGTTTGACTGTTTAAAAAGCTGATCCGGTATACCGGGTGTTGTATAGGCCCATGCCACTTTAGGCACCGATAACCACCACGCAATTCTCAAATTTTTGGTTAGACTCTGCCAGAGCAGCTAAAGTTCCTCGGAAAATCGTTTCATTGGCACAGGAAAGATTGCAGCCCACCGAAACCGGCAAGTTATGGCAACCATTGGCTAATACTTCCTTGGCTAAGGCCTGGGGACTATTTTTAGCATCTGTTAAAACAGCAACCGTAATCCCTGCCTTAACCATGCCGACTAACCGATGGTCCTCTCTGCCGTGGCGACTTAGCACCACAGCATCCTGCCAGGGACTTTTTAGCCTGGCAAACATCAGTTGTACAGAGCTAATGCCGGGAATAAACTCTAAACAGTTAGGCGACAGCTTTTCTGCCAGGGTGGCGGCAAAACTATAGATTCCTGTATCTCCGGATACCAGCACCACCAGCCGCTTGTGTTTATAGTTTTGTTGTATAAATTCAATGGCAGCATCCAGATTGGCAGCCAGAGCATAGGTTTCTTGTCCCGGGCGGGCAAACTGATCCAATAGCCTGCGTCCACCCACCACCACTTCCGCCTGTTGTATGGCGGCAGCCCCGGCAGCAGTAAGGTAGTCCGGTCCACCGGGACCCACACCAACTACTTTGATGATATTTTCCATCCCAGTGCCTCCCCAATTTCTCTGGCTCCCTCATCATAGCCCACAATTTCACCGCTGAGGGCATACATGACCGTTCCCACCTTGAACTTTTCCCTGACATAGCCAGCAGCCCTCTGACTGGCTGCCGCAGCCAAGTTTTCAAAGACCTGGGATAAGTCATGGCGACCTAAGATAGTTACCGCTTCCTCAGCGGTATTCATGTTCATTAACAATTCAATGACCGAGCGGGGTGCCCCCAAAAGAGCCGCGTGGGCCGCAATGGTTTCCCGCCGTCCATCGGCAAGCTTGCCCAGGGTATGAAAAATTCCCGCGGCTAGCTTGACTAATTTACCCAAGTGACCCAGTAAAAGTACCCCTTCCACAGGCCTTTTGGCACACTCTTCCAGCATGGTGCCGATAAAATTACTGGTTTCGATCACTGCCTCAGAGGGTAGTGCAAGCTCTGCTGCCTTTTTTACCCCTAAACGACCCGGTGTCAGTACCAGTAAGCTGTGTCCCAGGGCCAAGGCCTGATCAATTTGCGGCACCAAAGACCGTCGGTAAGCATCCTCAGACATGGGCCGGACAATGCCGCCGGTGCCCAGGATGGAAATACCTCCCACAATACCCAGTTTGGGATTCATGGTTAGATTTGCCACCGATTCCCCCTCCGGCACGGCTATGACAACCTTTGCTCCCCGATCCGGCCCCAATACTTCCCTTACTTCCTGTTCAATCATTTGCCGGGGTACCGGGTTAATGGCCGCTTCTCCCACTGGCACTGACAGGCCGGGCTTGGTAACGACTCCTACACCCTTGCCGCCGGTAATCTGAATTTCTCCGGGTTGCAGCGACACTTCAGCCACAACCGTCATGCCGTGGGTCACATCTGGATCGTCACCGGCATCCTTCACCACGGAACCACGACAGAACGGATCTTCTTTGTCCACCCGGTCAATGTCTATTACGATCTGACCACCACCGGGTAGGGAAACAGAAACATTTTGGGCAATGATGCCCTTTACCAGGGCCATTGTCGCTGCCTTGGCCGCCGCTGCAGCACAGGTGCCGGTGGTAAAGCCAGATCTTAACTCCTTTTTACTTTCTTCCATGATTTACTCTCCGTACCCTGTATCGTTGGCAGGCCGCTAAAAAGTTTTGGGCCGCCCCAGGGTTATAGCGAAAATGAATGTGTACATAGGATGCCAGAATTTCCTTATGGGCATAGCCTTCACCACGGCCTTCCTTGCCACGTCCTCCGGTTAACTGATAGACATTCGATGCGGCAGGTAGATCCTCCATAATGGACCAATGAAACTCATGTCCTTTCAGGGTCATATCTGGTTCTCCCAACAAACAGGTTTTTGTTAACTTGGCCTGGACATAACCCAGGGCTGCCAGGCGCTGTCCCATTTTTACCCGAGCCGGTACCAGTCCTACCCCGGCAAAGGCTTGGCCGGCTAGATCCGTAATGCTTTCACACAGATACATAAACCCACCACACTCTGCATAAACGGGCATTGCTTGCCGGCTGCGCTCTACTAATTCATGCTTTAATAATTGATTAGCGGCTAACATGGGTAAAAATTGTTCGGGAAATCCTCCGCCAATATAGATGCCGTCTATATCCGGTGGCAACAGGGTATCCCTCAGGGGACTAAAAAATACTAATTCCGCCCCTAACTCTACAAGGTAATCAAGACTGTCTTGATAATAAAAATTAAAGGCTTCATCGCTAGCCACCGCTAACCTCACACCCTTAAAGGACTGTTGTACCGGCAGTATTTCACGATCTGTCAGCTCCGATGCCTGTTGGGCTAGAGTCAGCAGCCGTGTCACATCGATTTGTTCCTCAACTAACTGGGCCAGTGCTGTTAGGGTTTGGTTTAATTCCTTATTTTCTGCTGCGGGCAGCAGTCCCAAATGACGCTGGGGCATCACAATATCCCTTTGTTTGACCAATGCTCCCAGTAAAGGAATGCCCAGTTCCCCTTCCAACACCTGTTTAATAAATTGTCTATGACCCTCACTGCCTACTCCATTGGCAATAACGCCACAGACCTGTAAATTCGGATCAAAATTTTGGTAACCGCTAATTAGGGCCGCAGCACTGCGGGCCAACCCCTGGGCTGAAAAAACCAAAACCACCGGGGCCTTAATAATTTTGGCAACCTGGGCTGTACTGCCCCTTTCCCCTTGCCCTCTGGCCCCGTCAAATAAACCCATGACGCCTTCCACCAGGGAAAGATCCATTCCCTTGGCCCTTTTAATAAATAACTCATGCACTTTCTCCGGTGAGCCCATCCAACTGTCAAGGTTATGGGAAGTGACGCCAGCGGCTGCTTTGTGGAGGCCGGGATCGATATAATCAGGCCCTACTTTGAAGGGTTGTACCTTAATACCCCTCCGTCGGAAGGCTGACAGTAATCCCAGGGTGAGGGTAGTCTTTCCTACACCACTGTGGGTTCCGGCCAGAACAATTCTTGGTATTCTCATAGATTGCTCCTGTTTGAATATTCATACTTTTTAACGAGAGTTAGTAAAACAAATTATAGTATAAAATTTATGGCAATACAAGGAAAAGCAGCCAGGGTTTGGTTTCACCTTTTCTATCTATCCTTCACTAACTCCTGCTTCTGCGAAGGTAGCCATTTCGTTAATAATACGTAGCGCAGATTCGATAATGGGGAAAGCTAAGGCGGCACCTGTGCCCTCGCCCAATCTCATTTCCATATGCAGAATGGGTTTTAATTCTAACTTCTGCATCATATAACGGTGGCCTGGTTCTTCTGATACATGGGAGGCAAACATAAACCTACGGCTCAGAGGAGCCAGGGATTTGGCTAGCATTGCCGCTGCACCGGAGATAAACCCGTCCAGCACGACCGGAATTCCCTCTGCGGCACAACCCAAGATAACCCCCGCCATAGCACCTATTTCTAAGCCACCCACCTTGGCCAGCACATCTAGGCCATCCTTGGCATCGGGTTGATTTACCGCCAGCCCTTGCTTAATCACAGCGATCTTATGTTGCAGTCGTTGATCATCAATACCTGTGCCGCGACCAGTAATTTCCTCCGGGGCCACGCCTGTAAAAGCGGCTAAAATAGCGGCACTGGGCGTGGTATTGCCAATGCCCACCTCACCAATCCCAACCAGGGCCGGACGTTTTTTAACTTGCTGACTTAGAAGGGTGATACCAGCCTCCATGGATCGAATGGCATCATCCCTGCTCATGGCGGGACCGATGGCAAAATTATCTGTGCCGGATCTTACGCGACAGGAAATCAGACCTTCCCTTGCCAAGGGTGGTCCGGTAACCCCGACATCAGCCACCACAACCCTGGCACCAGCCTGACGGGCCAGTACATTGATACCTGCACCACCTTGCAGAAAATTGAAGATCATTTGAGGCGTTACTTCCTGAGGAAAGGCACTGACCCCTTCTGCCACTACCCCGTGATCTCCTGCTAAAACCAGTGATACCTTCTCCAGAGGAAGTTTCGGCAGAGGGGACCGCTGGATACCAGCCAACCGCCAGGCGATCTCCTCTAATATGCCCAGGCTGCCAGGTGGTTTGGTCAGTCTGTCTAACCTCTGTTTGGCCTGTTCTTCACAGGTCTGGTCCGGTAGTTGAATCCTGGCAAGTGTTTCAGTTAATAAAGACATTTTTTTACCTCCTTTATTTCAAATGGCCATGAGCCTTGGGCTTTTTTAGCCATCAGCCATCAACCATCTACCCATGTCATCCTTGCTGGTGCCGCTGGCAGGGTGAACTTGCCTGAAAAATAAAAAGTCCTCAGCCTTAATAGGCCGAGAACTTTTCCATCATTCTCAGAATTTGTATTTTTACAGGCAGGTCTCCTGACTTGCGGGTCATTGCCGGATACCCGCCTTCCCAACCCAAGGTCAGTGGCAAAATGGGTATTCGCTTACCGCTTACAGTGGCGGGACCGTTCGGGACTTGCACCCGATTCCCTATTCTCCCCTACCGGGGCACCTGGAAAAATTATACTCTTTAAAGGATTGTATCGTTTTTTTATGATTCTGACAATATATATTTTCTATGGCATAAGAAGGACTCGGTTTTTTACATGGGTTTTTATGGACATAATGGAATATATATGTTATGATGGCACCATAATTTAATACTTCGTGTTTGGTTCCCCCTATGGGGGCTTAAAAGGGAATCGGGTGCAAATCCCGAACGGTCCGGCCACTGTAAATGGCTAGTTTGTTTCAGTTTACACCACTGGTACTACTGGGAAGGTAGAAGCAAATTTTTATGCCTGAGTCAGGAGACCTGCCAAACAAAAAAACTGACCCTCCCGAGGAGAGGTAAGCAGTTAAACCGGGGTTTATCCTGGTTTTTTTGACTTGCCTTAACGTTTAATTAGTTAAGGTTTTTTATTTTGTAAAGGTGGTTATTGTAATGGAAAAAAAAGCTATTCTACTGGTAACCTTTGGCACCACTGTGGATCAAGCAACCGCTGCATTTAAAAAATTAGAGGATCAAGTCAGAGTAGTTTTCCCCGGTATCGAACTACGCTGGGCCTACACGGCAAAGAGTATTCGTGGGGTATTGGCCAAAAGAGGTATCCAGATAGACAGTCCGATTACTGCTTTGGCTAGGCTGCAGGATGAAGGCTATACCAGGGTAGTGGTACAGTCCGTGCATATCATACCAGGCATGGAATACTATGATCTGGTCAATGTGGTAGATAATATGTCTCACCTGCGAGGTATTTCCGGCAAGCAGTTTCAGAGTAAAATAGGTAAGTTTGGTTTTCATCAATTAACCCTGGGGGCGCCACTCCTTTATCATCTGACAGACTACCAGGAGGTTGTGGCCTGTATCAAGGATCTGGTTCCTGCGGACCCCCAACATGCTCTGGTACTGGTGGGTCATGGCAGTGATCATCATAGCTTTAGTGTCTACGGTTGCCTAAATGATATGCTGCGTCAAACCTATCCAAATGTTATCCTTGGTACCATTGAGGGTTATCCTTCATTAACGGATGTTAAGGCTGATCTTGCCAGGAAGGATTTTCAAAAGGTAACGCTCGTCCCCTTTATGAATATTGCCGGTGATCATGCCATCAATGATTTGGCCGGGTCTGAGCCAGATGCCTGGCAAAATGAATTGGCTCAAAACTATCCGGTAACAACTCTTCTCAAGGGCCTTTTGGAATTTGATAACATTGTGGAAATCTACATCAAGCATATACGACAGGCCTATGAACTTCTTAACTAGTTAGAAAACCAGTGCTAAAACAGGCAAGCGATATGTCAAAATATTGGGAAAATTGTATTAAAGGGGGACTTAGAACCATGAAATATCGGGTTACTTCACTTTGGGTCGTTTTCTGCTTATTATTCCTTACTCCTAATGCCGCCTATGCGATGCATATTGCCGAGGGTTTTCTACCTGCCGGTTGGTGCTTATTCTGGTTGGCCCTATCGGCTCCCTTTGTTATCTGGGGACTTCGCTCCATTCGCAAAACTTTACAGGCAAACCCAAATCTAAAAATGCTGCTGGGTTTGGCGGGGGCCTTTGTGTTTGTTCTTTCCGCTTTAAAAATCCCTTCGGTCACAGGCAGTTGTTCTCACCCCACCGGTGTGGGACTGGGTGCCATTTTGTTTGGTCCCGCCGTGATGAGTGTTCTAGGTTGTATTGTTTTGTTATTTCAGGCTTTATTATTGGCCCACGGTGGGATAACAACCCTTGGTGCCAATGTGTTTTCCATGGGTATTGTGGGTCCCTTCGTATCTTTTGGCATTTACCAACTGTTAAAGAAGCGGAATGCGAAGGTTGCGGTGTTTTTGGCTGCTTCATTGGGTGATATGGCGACCTACATGGTTACCTCCCTCCAATTGACCTTGGCATTCCCCGACAGTACGGGCGGTTATTTAATTTCTTTTTATAAGTTCATGAGCATTTTTGGTATTACCCAACTTCCATTAGCCATAACAGAAGGATTATTGACTGTATTTGTTTTTAGCTTACTGTACAATTACAAGGAAGAATTTCTGCCCGGGCTAATCAAAAACGAAAGGAGCGGTCCCTATGATTTCGTCAAGTAATAACCCTTCTTCCAATCGGTCCTTAAACTGGGTACTTTTAGGTATTGTGGTCCTATTGCTCATTATACCCCTTATTTTCTTGCCCGAAGCAGGATTTGAAGGTGCCGATGGACAAATTGAAACCGTGATTAGCCAGGTAAATCAGGACTACCAACCCTGGTTTGAACCATTCTGGGAACCACCGAGTGGGGAAATTGAGAGCTTACTTTTTGCTCTTCAGGCAGCAATAGGTGCCGGAGTAATTTGTTATATTATCGGTTTCTGGAATGGCAAAAGAAAGGCGGCAAAAAAATCAAGTGCTGCTTGATCGATTTTCCTATAACAGTCCCTTAGGGCAAGTACACCCGGTGGAAAAAACATTTTTTGCCATTGTCAATATGATTATTTGTATCTTAGCGAATTCGGCTATTATATCTTTTCTAGTTTTGGTTCTAATGGCAGGAGGCACTACTTTCATGGGGAAAGTGCCTCTGCGTTTTTATTTAAAGCTCCTGTTACTGCCCATTACCTTCCTCTCCTTAGGAAGCTTAAGTATTGCTGTAACAACCATAAACCCAACGGATATGGTCATTTGTCAGTGGAGCTTACTGGGTTACCCCCTAGGTATAACAACCGAAAGCTTGCATACTTCCCTTATGGTCTTTACCAAATCCTTGGCCTGTTCCTCCTGTTTGTTTTTTTTAATCCTTACCACATCGATGCTGGATATCATTGATCTGTTACGAAAGCTCAGGATCCCAGAGTTATTTCTGGAACTGATGCTATTAATCTATCGTTTTTTATTTGTACTCTGGGACAGCGGGCAAAAAACATATCTTGCCCAATCCGCCCGGTTGGGTTATTCCTCTGGTAAAAAAGGTTTGCATTCCATGAGCATGTTGGTCAGTGGCCTGCTGCTGCAATCTCTCCGCCGCTCCAGGGAACTTACCTTAGCCCTGGAAGCAAGGGGGTATAATGGTTCCTTACAAGTTTTAGCCAGGGATTATACCTACTCCACAAGAAATATTACGATTATTTGCTTTATTGAAATACTGTTATTATTGGTAGCATATAAAGGCGGGAGTATTATATAATGACAGACATTATTCTGGAAACATGCAATCTCCGTTGTCAGTATCCCGATGGAACCATCGCCCTGCAGGATATCTCCATTACTATTAAAAAGGGTAAAAAAATTGCTTTATTAGGTACGAATGGTGCAGGAAAATCCACTTTGCTGCTGCATTTAATTGCACTTATAAAGCCAACCTCAGGAAAAATCTTTTTCCAGGGTAAGGAACTGCACTACAACCGTTCTTCCTTAGCTAATTTGCGCAGCCGAGTTGGTCTTGTTTTCCAGGATCCTGAAAGTCAGCTATTTGCACCCAGTGTACGTCAGGAGGTATCCTTTGGCCCAATAAATTTGGGTTTGGCCAAGAAACAAGTGGAGGAACGGGTATTTAGCTCCCTTGAACTAAGCGGCATCCCTCATTTAGTTGACAAGCCAGTACATTTGCTAAGCTATGGCCAGAAAAAGTTGGTATCCATTGCCGCTGTTTTAGCCATGAAGCCGGAGTTACTGATCCTGGATGAACCAACTGCCTCATTGGACCCGCATAACTCAAAGGAAATCATGCAGCTACTAAATACACTCAATCAGAAAGGCATGTCCGTTCTTCTGGTGACTCACAATGTGGAAGAAGCCTATGGCTTTGCAGACGAAATTATTTTAATGAACAACGGGCTGATCACTGGCCAGGGGGCCCCGGAAATTATCTTGTCCCAGGATGAATTATTGGCAGACAACCACCTTACCAAACCAATTGTTTTAGAAATATTCAATTCCTTACAACTGGCAGGGCATCTGCCAAAAAACCTGCCTATTCCCCGCAGCCGGCAGGCTTTAATGGATTTGATTCAGAATAATACCCCTATACAAGATAATAATGGGAGGTAAAGCATGAAAGGTATATTCTATGGCATTGGCGTAGGTCCCGGTGACCCGGAATTGATTACACTAAAGGCCGTACATATCTTAAAAGAGGTGGCGGTGGTTATTGCCCCTCGCCCCAATGCACGGGCTGCTAGCACAGCCCTTCGTATTGCACGTCCCCACATTAAAGAGGATACCGAGATCCTGGAATTAACCTTCCCCATGGTGGATGATGAGCTGGAATTAAACGAGGCCTGGGAAAACAACATGTTAACCATTCTGGATCTTTTGCAGGCTGGCAAAGGGGTAGCCTTTTTGACCCTGGGCGATCCCATGCTTTATAGTACATACATCTATATTTATCGGTTATTGGCAAAACATCAGGTGGCAATACAAACAATTCCCGGTATTACTTCCTTTGCCGCTTCGGCCAGTCGGGTTGGCTTTCCCTTAGCAGAAGGGAATGAGATACTCACCATCATCCCCGCCACCTGCCAGGCTGAAAAGCTAAGCCAAGCCTTAGCCTTGGCCGATAATGTAGTGCTCATGAAGGTTTCCCGAAATACCTCTAAGCTAATCAATGAAATGTCTGATCACGATTTATTGGATCAGGCCGTAATGGTAAGTAAGTGCGGCCACAAGGATGAATCAATCCTTTTTGATTTAAGAAGCCCGGAACTAAAACCAACCTATTTGTCTACTATTTTGGCTAAAAAGAACTCCAGCGGAACAGCTTAAACAAATTTAATTGTTTCTTCTAACGTTGTGACTATAAATAATGGGAACGACCCCTCGGTCGTTCCCATTTTAGTATTCTTTTAACTCTTGAATAAGCTCCTGGATCGGGTCGACTCCTTTACCCTGGGCTAAGGCGGATTGCTTAGCATTTTCCAACATATCAATTATGTTTTCAATTTTCTCAGAGGAAATCTTGCCATTCTGTGAAGCAGTTTGGAGAAATTCCCTAATATCTGAAGCAAATTTTACAACATCATTTTCTGTTTCCATAAACTGTCCCTTCCTTATTATATTATTTTTACCTACTACAACTACAGCCACAGCTTTTTTTAGTTTGTTCCTGCTGTTGAACAGAGTAACAGGTATAGACCTTGCCTTCAAATTCTTTCTCTTTTTCTTGGTGGTCATAGGCCCCATTTAATACAAAGTCAATAAATCTTACAGCCTCATCAGGGTCTTCAAAGGCAATGGGTTCCTTAAAATTGCTATGGGATTGAATAAGACCAGCACGATCAACCAATTCACCAGAAATATTATGACAAACGAAAAACAATGGCAACCCTCCATATTAAGCAGTATATACATAGTATTGACATTTTACACAAAATTATGGTTAGAAAAAACACAGTTGCATATGCCATGATGACATAATCAATGTTTTTATGGCAACGGGCAAGCGGGAACGCTACTAAAACTGAATATCGAACGAAAAAGGGATACTGCGAAGGGTATCCCTTAATTGCTTATATCAAGAAGCATGTCCGAAAATAGCGAGTTATTTGCGTGAAACGTGCTATAATTTAATTGCTTCAAAAAAGGGGGCGAAAAAGAATGATCGATAACGATAGCGGTCTATACGTAGCCTTTAAGGCGAAAGACGCTCGCTTTGATGGACGTTTTTTTGTAGGAATATCTTCCACGGGCATATACTGCCGCCCGGTGTGCCGGGCAAGACAACCGAAAGCCGAAAACTGCACTTTTTATCGGACCGCAGCGGAAGCTGAACAAGCCGGGTACCGCCCATGCCTTTTATGTAGACCTGAGCTTGCCCCCGGTACTTCAATCACGGACGCTACCGCTAATTTAGTTTACCGGGCAGCAAGAATGTTAGAAAAAAATTGCGGAAGCGGACAGAATTTAGAGGAAATAGCCGGGCGGCTTGGTTGTACGGACCGACATTTGCGGCGTGTTTTTACCGCAGAGTATCATGTGTCGCCGGTCCAATATTTGCAAACATGCAGATTGCTCCTTGCTAAAAATCTGCTTACAGACACAGATTTGTCGGTTCTGGAGGTTGCAATGGCGGCTGGTTTTGGCAGTTTGCGCCGTTTCAATGACCTTTTCAAAAAACAGTACAAACTTTCACCCACAGCTTTACGGAAACACACCTCAGAAGAAAAAAAACCTAATGATAACATTACTTTAGCATTGGGCTACCGCCCGCCCTATCCTTGGGAAGAAATGTTGAACTTCCTTGCCGGACGCGCCATAGCAGGAATTGAGGTTGTAAAAAACGGTGAATACATGCGTACCGTACATTGGAAAAACCCGGCGGGAAAACATGTATACGGCTGGGTAAGGGTAGGCCATGTGCCTAAAAAAAATGCATTGAGTGTTACCGTGAGTGAAACGTTACTGCCTGTACTCCCGCAAGTATTAGCGCGAATACGACACCTATTTGACTTATATTGCGACCCTGAGGCGGTGTATGAAACACTCCGGGTAATGAACAACATTCGACCCAGCCTTTGTGTTTTGGGCACCCGTGTGCCGGGATGCTTCAACGCTTTTGAGATGGCAGTACGGGCGGTGCTTGGACAGCAAATCACCGTGAAAGCAGCAACCACATTAGCGGCAAGGATTGTTGAAACTTACGGCACGCCTATACAAACTGGGATGAAGGGCTTGACCCATATCTTTCCTTTACCCGAAGCGGTATTCGCTTTGGACGGATCCATTGAAAATCACTTTGGCGTGTTAGGTGTCACTGCTGCGCGGTCAAATACGATTTACGAACTGGCACGGGCATTCGTGCAAGGGGAAATTGATTTTGACCTTTGCGCCCAACCGGAGGAAGAAATGAAAAAGCTGATGGCTATTCGTGGTATTGGAAGCTGGACAGCGCAATATATTGCCATGCGTGCGATGGAATGGCCTGACGCTTTCCTTGAAACAGACGCGGGTGTAAAAAAAGCCTTACAGCCCTACACAGCAAAAGAATTGTTGAAAATAGCAGAAGCCTGGCGACCGTGGCGCAGTTATGCCACCGTCAACCTTTGGAACACACTATAAGGAGGTATAAAATGTATTATCGGGCAACCTATCCGTCACCCGTAGGAGTAATAACACTTGCATGTGACGGAAGTAATCTTGTTGGCCTATGGATTGAAGGACAAAAGTATCACGGGAATACGATACTGGAAGATATGATCGAGAACGACGACCTGCCGATATTAGACACCGCTAAAAAATGGCTGGACAGATACTTTGCGGGTGAACAACCCGACATTTCAGAATTGCCGTTAGCGCCCGTTGGCAGCGAGTTTCGTCAAGGAATATGGCATATTTTATGCGAAATACCCTATGGCAAAGTTATTACTTATGGCGACATTGCAAAAAAAATGGCGGCGAAGATGAAAAAGGAAAGTATGTCAAGTCAAGCGGTAGGCGGTGCGGTTGGGCATAATCCCATCTCTATTATTATCCCTTGTCACCGGGTTGTAGGCTCAAACGGCAGCTTGACAGGGTACGCTGGGGGTGTTCAGACAAAAGTAAAATTGCTTGAATTAGAGGGGGCTGACATGTCCCGGTTGTTTATACCGACAAAAGGAACGGCACTTTAGACAGAGAAAAGAGTTAATTTACAGTAAATGGGTTGCTACATCACAAGCCCAAGATAACCACGCAATGGCAAAAGTCGGCATAACCGAATGTGCCATGCCGACTTTCGCATTAAATGTTTTCCTGACCCGCCGCCGCTTACCCGGGTGCTTTGCATAAAAATTAAACGATTTTAGTTGTCCAATCCTCTAAATTCCATATGTCGGTTACCCAATCCTCATAAAAGTCAGGCTCGTGGGATACTAGAATAATGGTTCCTTTAAATTCCTGGAGGGCCTTTTTTAATTCTGCTTTGGCGTCAACATCCAGGTGGTTGGTAGGTTCGTCTAATAAAAGCCAGTTAACCTCCTTGAGCATCAGCTTACATAATCTAACCTTGGCGTTCTCACCGCCACTTAAAACCATCATTTGACTGGTGATGTGTTCATTGGTCAGACCGCATTTGGCAAGGGACTGACGAACCTCGTAGTTACTCAGCCCTGGGTATTCATCCCAGATTTCTTCCATGGCCGTATTACTATTATCCTTGCTGCTTTCCTGTTCAAAATAACCGGCAAAGATACTTTCCCCCAGCTTTACTTCTCCTCCAAAGGGCTTAACTTCACCCATTAAGGTTTTTAACAAGGTAGATTTACCCAGGCCGTTAACTCCCCGAATGGCTACTTTCTGGTTTCTTTCCAAGATAAGATTCAAGGGCTGGGTTAGGGGTTCATGATAGCCTAATACAAGGTCCGTGGCCTCAAAAATAATTCTACCAGGAGTTTTGGCCGGGTTAAATTTAAAGGTTGGTTTCATTTTTTCCTTTGGTTTTTCTAGAATTTCCATTTTATCCAGTTGCTTTTGCCGGCTTTTCGCTCTGCCAGTGGTCGATATGCGGGCCTTATTGCGGGCAATAAAGTCTTCCAGTCTTTCTACTTCTTTTTGTTGTTTTTCGTAGGCCTTAAGTTCCTGTTGCTTTTTTAGCTCGTAACCCTGTAAAAATTGATTATAATTGCCCGCATATCGGGTCAGAATGCTGTTTTCTACGTGATAAATAACATTAACCACGTCATTCATAAAGGGTACATCATGGGACACCAAAATGAAGGCATTTTCGTAGTTGGTTAAATACCTTTTGAGCCATTCAATATGTTCAAAATCCAAAAAGTTTGTGGGCTCATCTAATATTAATATAGTAGGGTTTTGTAGAAGCAATTTGGTTAGCAGGACCTTGGTTCTCTGGCCTCCGCTAAGGTCGGTGACATCCTTGTCCAAACCGATATCCGCTAGGCCTAAACCGTTGCTGATTTCCTCAATCTTGGCATCAATGGTATAAAAGCCATTGTGTTCTAAGATGTTCTGAATATCTCCTACATCTTCCATCATTTTATTTATTTCAGCCTCAGAGGCTTCACTCATTTTATCGTATAGCTGAAGCATTTCGGCTTCCAGATCATACATGCCTTGAAATGCTTCCCTTAAAACCTCACGAATCGTTTTGCCCCTGGTTAAAATCGTATGTTGATCCAGGTAACCCACCGTAACACGGTTGGACCATTCAACCTTTCCTTGGTCAGGGGTTAATTCACCCGTTATGATAGCAAGAAAAGTAGATTTTCCCTCGCCGTTTGCCCCCACTAAACCGACGTGCTCTCCCTTAAGCAGGCGAAAGGATGCATCCTCTAATATTGCCCTCCCACCAAAACCATGGGTCACGTTTTCTACTGTTAATACACTCATAGCGTTCTCCTTTTTTCTAAATGAAAAATCACCCTGAAATTATAACATAAAATATTAGTTTAAAGCGAAAAGACTTATAATATCATAAAGGTGCAATATGCAAGCCTGAACCCTAAAGGAGGGTGAATGTGATGCGTGTTTTGAGGGAACGGTTAGAGGAATTGGAAAGGGCCTTTGCTGTGCCTGGGGAAACAGTTTGTGAAATTGCCAAAACCTTTTCGGAGGAAATGCTGGCTGGTCGATGGGGCCAAGGGTCTTTAAAAATGTTGCCTACTTTTATAACACCCCCCACCGGCAAAGAATTGGGTGATTTTTTAACAATTGATTTTGGTGGGACAAATGTTCGGATAGGGTTGATAGGCCTAGGGGGAGATGGTTGCTATAAAATAAAAAGGACCTGTTCGGTTACCCTGCGGGACTCGGCCGGTAACTATGACTATACATCCGAAAATACAACTGCTGAAGAATTATTTGATTTTATTGTGCTGCAGATTGGCCATTTAACGAAGGACTGTCGTACAGGTACCAACCTGCTTGGACATACCTTTTCCTTTCCCACCCAGCAAATAAACTCCGCCAGGGCAATTTTATTAAACTGGACAAAGGAATTTAAGACAGGGGGCGTTGAAAGCAAGGAGGTAACCGCCTTATTAGAGGCTGCCCTGGACAGGATTTCCCTACAGCATATTAAGCCAGTGGTGATCTTAAACGATACCACAGCCACCCTTTTAACTGCTGCCTATTTGGATTCGGATGCCCATATTGGCTCCATTTGCGGCACTGGTCATAATACTTGTTATTTGGAAGGATCGATGCTGATAAATATCGAGTCTGGTAATTTTAATAAATTTCCCATAACAGTCTTTGATAGACTCCTCGATGAAGCCAGTGAAAAGCCAGATCAACAATTACTGGAAAAAGCTGTGTCAGGCAGGTATGTGGGTGAACTAATCCGTTTAATTATCGGAAGCTTGGTGGAAGAAAAACTCCTTTTTGGGGGTCGAGCTGCAGCGATTGAAGTTGCCCATTCAATTTCAGCACCGGAAGTAGCTCTTATCATAAAGGATGAAAGCACAGACTTATCCTCTGTGGCAAATTGGGTTAAGACTAAATGGGCCGTTCAGGAGCTTTCCTTTAAAGAATTAAACTCCCTACGTCAGATCAGCCTCATGGTTGTTCGTCGCGCAGCCCGCTTGATTGCTGCCACATTTATTGGCATTTTGCTGCGAATTGACCCCGGGTTAAAGTCACGTCACGTTATTGGTATCGATGGATCGATGTTTGAAAAGATGCCTTTCTTTTTGTCTACTATTTTTCAGGCCTTTCATGAGGTTTATCCGGAAAAAAGTGATGCTATTGTGGTAAAACACATAAACGATGGTTCAAGTGTAGGGGCTGCCGTTGCTGCCGCAGTGGTAGCACAAAGGGTTATTTAATAACAAAGCTAAATTTCTCTGCTAGTTTAATATCTGCCTCTGTCATTGCTGCCAAAATATTATAGCTTTTCTGTTTCTCAAGCTTAAATTCACCGTTAATATCGTAATAGCGGTCACCGATGTTGCTAATAATGTGTTTGGGCAGAAAATCTGTTTTGGTAAGATTATTGGGGTTTCGGCAATAGGCTACTTTGTAAGGCTTGGCCCCTGGAAAAACAGTCTTAATGATTAAATGAAAACGGTAGCATCCCCCCTGGGTAAATATTTTGCCCATTTCCTTAGGAGCCGCCCCCTTTAATAATTGGATAAAATCTAACACTTGATCATGTAGGGAGTATTGAATGGCCAACAAAAACCCCTCCTCCTGTTTTTCGATGATAAAAACAGTCGTTTCATATGGTCAGGTTTCATGTTGTTATTGATAGGCTATGTTTGTTGAAAGGTGTGCTGGTGAGTATTTGGTTAAGTAGGTAGTGAGTGTATACTGATTATTCTTTATTTATCGTGGAAATCCTTTTCGATAAATAATTTAGCCGGGTTTTACCCGGCTAACAGTTCAAATATAAAAATTTATTTATTCATCAATTAGGTGGGAATACTTGTACTTTTCAAAGTCTATAACCTTAGGCCTTTTATCTTCAGAGAGACCCGATAATAAAACCGTAAGATTTAGTAAAAGATTTACCTCTTCCGGTTCATAAAGTATCTTACCGCAGGAATCACATTTGTAAGCCCTTACACCCTTAATATCTACGAGGTACTCCCCCCATTTGGCATGATATGTTTCCTTTGTTCCATTCATCGTGCCATTACAAGTACAATTCATCAAACCACCTCCAAAACTTCTTAATAAATTAATTCTTCACCTTTTTTATTACACCTTTTATTCAAATAATTATGCTTATTTAAAGGAAACTTGCAAATTTTTAGCGAATTCCTTATGTTGAGAGATTTTATGTCTAGGGTCCTAGTAGTATATTTGGGGGTGTTATTAGTGGATGAAAAAGAAAAATTATATGTAGATTTAATGATGGATCATATGCCTGAAGATTGTGATGCCCTTGGTCTAAAAAAACTGGGTTACTTTAATGATCAAATGAAACTTACACCAAAGGCCTATACCTTTATGGAGGATTTTCTTGCCTCCAAGGAAAAAGTAGTGCTTGCAGCAATAAAGGAATTGGGACCTGGGGCCAGGAAAAGTGCAATCATGCAATCTGCCAATATAAGACAAATGGGTACTTTGTCCGATGTGGTGAAAAGGCTCGAACAAGCAGGTAAGATAAAAAGAGAAAATGGCGATTTTATCCCTTTAGTTTAAGTGGAAAGAAAACAGAAATCCGTACGGGAATCACGGGGAATCACGGGGAATCACGGGGACGGTTCTCCGGATTCCCGAGATCACCAATAAAAGTGTTTGTGTCAGCCTGGGCGTTAGCGAAGGAGCGAATAACTGAGGGACTAGCCCTAAGATCCTTTGCTGTCGCTCAGGCTGATAAGAATATTCCTAAGCCAATAACTCCTTAACGATGCTGTTGACCAGTTTCCCGTCTGCTTTTCCTTTAACCTTGGGCATTAAAGCTCCCATTAGTTTGCCCATGTCCTTCGGACTTTGTGCTCCGGTTTGTTGAATGGTTTCCTGAATCAAGATTCTTAAATCCTGTTCGGAAAGTTGAGCCGGCATATAGGCCAACAAAATATTGATCTCTTGTTCTATTTTTTCCACAGCCTCTGGGCGATTTGCCTTTCTATACTCCTCCAATGAATCCCGGCGCATTTTTATTTCCCTTGTCAGGATGTCTAGTACCTGTTCATCTGCAAGCTCTTTTTTGATGTTTATTTCTGCGTTTTTGATTGCCGCATTAGCCATTCGAATGGTATCAACCTTTAATCTATCCTTTGCCTTCATCGCTGTTTTAAGATCATTCATCAATTTTTCCTTCAACTTGTTCATCCTTTCAAGGTGATTTCTACATTAATTCAAATCCATTATACCATTAAAAGGCAAAACATACCAAGTACCCGGCTACTGATTGACTGTAGCGTCTGGGTTTCTTTGTTCATTGTTACTATCCGTAGTGGGAAGATAACTCGGCATAGAATTATTATCTTGTTCGGGTGTGGCTGTGGTATTGTTGGTGTCTTGGTTATTCGGTAACGGATGGTTATTATGTTCCGGATTGGTGTTTTCCCTGGGCACTTCTGCCTCGGGTTTTGGATCTTCTTCAACTGGTTTAGGTGTTATATATTCTTGCCTTAGTGGTATATAAGTAGAATAAATAGGTGCAGGCTTATTAATGATGTTATTTTCCATTAGCGTGGTTATGTATTCTCGCCAGATCGGTGCTGCTAAATCACCACCATGATAACCATACACTGGCCTGTTGTCACTGTTGCCAATCCAGATGGCTGTGGAAATATCTTTATTCAGTCCCACAAACCATAAACATCGGCTATCATCGGTGGTTCCTGTTTTGCCGGCTTCATTGCCAGATATATTGGCCCTTGTGCCGGTCCCCCCCCTTACAACTTCCACAAGTATTTGGGTAATGATCTGGGCTGTGCGGGGTTTAATAATTTGTCTATTTTCAGCTTTATGCTGGTATAATACATGACCATTCTTGTCTTCGACCGTTTTAATCAGATAGGGCTTGTTATAAATTCCTGAATTAGCAAATGCAGCATAGGCTGCGGCTAACTCAATGGGTTTGATCCCATAATACATCCCCCCAAGGGCGATGGCCAGATTGCTGTCCTTTTCACTGAGGGTTGTAATCCCAAAATTCTTTAGGTTTTCTAACACAGCCTTAATACCAAAGGAACTAACAACTTCAACGGCGGGAACATTCATCGAGTGTTTCAATGCCACACACACTGAAACATTGGCTTTCGTATTGGATGATACAAAATAGTTGCCAAAACTTCTGGGCCCTGCATGAAAAATTTTGTTTTCATTAATAATACCCTGATCCAAGGCACCAGCATAATGTAAAGGTTTGATAGCAGATCCCGGTTGTCTGGGGAGAACGGCCAAATTATTCTGGTCAGTTGTAAAGTCAACACCGCCAACTAAAGAAATTACAGCACCATCCCTGTTATTTACTGACACAAAGGACATGTTTTGGGCGGCTATGCCTGAGGTTTTGAATTGGGCTACCTTGTTTTTAGCGATTACTTCTGCAATTTCCGCAGCTTTGGTATCAAGCGTTGTCGTTACCCTTAATCCACCGTTATATACTCTGTCTTTTCCATACATGACAATTAGTTGTTGTATTACCTCGGATGTGAAATAAGGAAATTTATAATATTCCCTGTTAGGTTTTAGTTTCGTATTTTTAATGTCAATTTTTTCATTGACCAGTTGTTGTGCTTCATACTTGTTGATGTAGCCTAAGTCTAACAGCCTATTGATGATAATGATTTGTCGATCCCTGTTCTCTCGATGGTGATAGATCGGTTCCAATTGACTTGGGGCCTTGGGAATGCCGGCCAGCACGGTGGCTTCAGCGAAACTAATTTCACTTGCCTGCTTGTTGAAATATTTATTAGCAGCAGTTTCTATGCCATAACAACCGTTACCAAAGTAAATTTCATTTAAATACATTTCTAATATTTCTTCTTTACTGAACTTGCTTTCCAACTTAATCGCCAGGAGAAGTTCGGTAAATTTTCTGGATAAGGTTTTTTCCGGGGATAAGAACAAATTTCTAGCTAATTGTTGTGTGATAGTACTTCCACCCTGGCTGGCCTCACCGGAAAGAATATTTGTAAATAGAGCTCGGACTGTGCCAATTATGTCAACACCATGGTGACGATAGAAACGGTGATCTTCGATTGCCAGGATCGTACGCTGCATTGGCTTGGATATTTTGTCCAAAGTTACATGTTCCTTATTCTGGTCAAAAAGGTATGTCAGGACCACTCCATCCGCAGAGTATATAACTCCTCTTTTGCTAGTTTGATAGTCAAAGGTGTCCATGCTATATAGATTTGAAACACGATTATATTCATAGTATATCCAGAACGAAAATGACAATAAGAGAAAAGAAAGAACAACCGCTATTGTTAATATTATTTTTTTTCGGCCATGCCAATTTAGTGCCTTTGTATCTTGTATAAGATCGAGCTGTTCCTGGTCCAAATTATCTACCCCCAGTCTTGGAAATAAGTTCTTTCTTAAATATATATTCCGTTAGGAGGTTTTATTGCCGATTGAAATTGTTAGAAAAACTTGGCTGACGCCATACCCTAAAGGCACGAGAGTCTTACGTGCTCTTTAGGGTATGGCATCGGCCTTAGTTTGCCCTTATGCAAATAAAAAACCGGCCTTGGCCGGTTAACGAATTAAACGAATTGAATTATAAAAACAGTAACTACCACGGCAGAAAAGATCAGAAGTTCGATTACAGGACTGACGGAGAAAACAGAAAATAAGCCACAAAGTGCTCTAATCAATGCTTATCCACCTCCTTTTACCCTCTAATCCATTAACCTAATCAACGATAAGATTGTTTTCTTCAATCCATTCCCTAATTTCCTGATTAATCTTATACATTTTATCTGCGGATTTTTCTTGTTCCTTGATAGCGGTCTCTAACATTGCCAAAGGAGGCTGCTTTTCTAAGGAACTACAATTTATACCAAATCGAGTATATTTATATAAGGAGAGTATGGGTGCCCCCCCCCAGGCATCTATAACAAAGGTGCATTTTTTTTCACGATTGTTAAATTCATTCTTAAAATTATAATCCCAATCAACGAGTTCTCTAAAAATTGGTGATTTCATTTTAAATCCCCCTCTTTTGGCTATATTTCGTATACTTCTATGTATTTATTTTAAATCCTTTATATATTTGTGACAACTCTAATTTATCTTGGTTTACAGGGAATAATATTATTAGAAACATGCAGGAGGGATTTTTAAATGAATGAGCAATTAAATGTAATAAACATGGAACAGGAAACCGTTAATAAAAATACGGATTTATTTGTTAATATTACTGAAAGAATTGGGGAGTTAATGAATAAAGGTTTGGCCAACATATCTCTTAGCTATCAGGATTGCGCGATTACCTTTTCCCCTGCACAGGAAGTTCAGCAGGCCTTTGCCCAATATTCCGTGGAAAGAGTCCAGTCTGTGACCGATGAGGTAATCGATCTTACATTAAAGCTATTAGACAACCAGGAACAAAATTTGCTCAAGCAGGCCCAAAAGGATGGAAAAACTGTTTTTAGCATCACCCAGAAAAAAATAGCCTTGGTCAAAAAACACATTGTTAATGATAAACTCCAAAGGGCCTATCCCTTTTATCGAACCACCATTGGTAATGTACTTGATCAGTTTATGGCCCAAAGAGTTATTAAACCACCCACAGAGAATTACCCTTCCTTAGAAACGGTCATGTTAAAAATTGTAACGAAGGATAATATGGATCATGCAGAGAGAAAAATTATCAGTTTTGAATTGTATAATGATCAAATCGATGAGATTATTAATATTCTTACAGAATTAAAACAAGATACTAACTTAAAAAGCAATCAGGAACCCCAATAGGGTTCTTAATTGCTTTTTGGTGGATGACTATAGCATACTGACTCTTAAATCATTGGCTTGAATTAATTCACCATAGTATTGTTCTAGTTTTCTGGCACAATTTTGGGAAGAAAGTGTTTGAACAGAGGCCAGAGCCCTTTGTCCCATTTTTATCCTTAATTCCGTGTCACTCATTAAGTTAATAATCTTTTCACTAAACAACTGGATATCTGGTGGAACCAGAAAACCATCTGCCCCATTTTGAATCATATTCGAAACCCCAAAGGCATCGATTGCTATTGTTGGTAATCCTGCGGCCTTTGCTTCAGCAATGACTAAACCCTGGGTTTCCGTTTGGGAAGCGAAAACAAACAAGTCGGCACCACAGTAGGCTTTTATTAGATCCCCACGTCTAATTATTCCGGTGAAAATTACCTTCTTCTCCAGCGCCAGATCCTTGGTTAGCTTTTTTAGGTTGTCCATTTCAGGACCTTCCCCCACAATTATTAATGTTGTATTGGGGTAGTGGGAATTGACCTGAGAGAAACTATTCAGAAGAAAAGGAATATTCTTTTCCTTGCCTGTTCTTCCCACAAAAAGCAAAACAATTTCGTTGGGATTGATGCCATAGGATCTTTTTAACCAACCCTTATCTTGATCAATAAATTCAGCTAGGTTTATGCCCGTTGGCAGCCAATTAACCTTCGTTTTTACACCCATCTTTTTAATGTGGCTGGATATTATTTCTGTGGGGGTAATGACTAACTGACAACGATTACAAAACTCCACACATAATTTACGGATTAATTCTTTACTGACATTCTTGCCAATGGGAGCATAGTGGCTGTACTGGTCATATAGGGTATGGTAGGTAAATACCAAGGGAAGACCAAAACTCTTTGCAATTTTTGCCCCTAACCGCCCAAGGATAAAGGGTGAATGTACGTGAACGATATCAAGGGGCTTTTCCTTAATATAGGATTGCAAGCCACGGGTAAGGGGAATGGCTAGATAAAATTCTTGATTCGTCAAAGAAGGTATAGAGGGAAAACGATATACATTTTCTTCCTTTGCAATGCCTGGATAATTTGGGGCAAAAATAATAACCTCATGACCTAACTGTTTTAATTCAGAGGTAAAAAGCTCTATGGAACGTACCACGCCACTGACATAAGGTGTATAGCTATCTGTAAAAATACCGATTCTCACAAAAACACTCCTATACTTTACTTTAGTAGTAACAGTATTAACAAAAACAGTGTTTTTATATCATTGTCTTAAAATCCTAATGTCTGGGGCTTTCTTGTACCAATTTGATTGCGTTAAGTATCGCAGCGATCACCTGGGCCCTGCCTCCTATTTGCTCCATGGCCACCTTGGTAAAAATACTACCTTTATCGGTTACTACATAGCGAGTGGGTAAGCTATTAAGGGCAATGGCCATAATATCCAAACGACATCTGTCACAGGTACACGTGCCGGGTTTTTTTTCTGCATATTTAGATAGTAAATCATCAAGCATTTCTTCTACAGCCAGCTCAATATAATTTTTTATCACACGATCGCCCCATTCTTTAATTAGTCACCAAAGCAGATCCCTATTTTACGGGCACAGGTTACTAAATCCCCATGAATGTCTACATTTCTAATTCCCTTTGCAACTTCTGCCAAAGATACTGGTTTAATGTTTTCACCATCCATCGCCACCACATAGCCAAATTTCCCTTGGGCAATTAAATCCATTGCTGCTACACCGTATCTGGTGGCAAGAATTCGGTCATGGGGGGTAGGGCTCCCTCCCCGCTGCAAATGGCCTAATACGGTAACACGACATTCAATGCCAGTAATTCTTTCCAATTCCTTAGCCACCACTTCCCCAATGCCGCCTAAGCGAATAGGCTCAGGTCTGTTTGATTCATAACTATTGATGATCATTTCCCCATCCTGGGCTTTGGCACCTTCTGCAACGACTACAAGACTAAAACGTTTATTTTGGCTTAATCGATCGTTAATCTTTTTCGTTATTTCTTCATAGTTAAAAGGTATTTCAGGAATGAGAATGATATCGGCACCTCCGGCTATACCAGAATGGAGTGCAATATGTCCCGCATATCGTCCCATGACTTCCAGGACAATGATTCGATGGTGAGATTCTGCTGTGGAGTGTAGTCTGTCTAAGGCTTCTGTAGCAAAGGCATAGGCTGTGTCAAAACCAAAGGTTTTAGCCTGACCCACGGCCAGGTCGTTGTCAATGGTTTTGGGGCAACCAACAACCTTTAAACCCCTTTGGGCAAGTTCATAGCCAATGGACAGAGAACCGTCTCCTCCGATGATGATTAAGGCATCCGCATGTTTGTTAATAATTTCAATGCATTCATTCGAACGATCCTCATATTTACCTGCTGCCACTTGATAGGAAAAGGGATTGTCACGGTTGGTTGTACCTAGGATCGTGCCTCCCCGGGGCAATATACCGGATACTTCTGCCTCGGTAAGCTTTACCAGGTGTTTTTCCATTACTCCTTTAAAGCCGTCACGGAAACCAATAACTTCAATCCCATACTCTCGCACCGCCGTTTTCGCAATGGCTCTAATGACAGCATTTAAACCAGGAGCATCGCCCCCACCTGTCAAGACAGCAACTCTCTTAACCAAAATATCTCACCCCAAACTTTTTAACTTATTTTACCATAGTTTGATACGGATTGTACAAAGTAATTGTAAAAGTATAGCTGTATCAGGGGGAATAAAGATAACACCTGATAGTTGAAGGGTTTATCCTTCCTTTGCACAGGTAACGGAAAAAAAGGAGTGTCGCTTGCTACTCCTAAGTAGTTTGCGGCACTCCTTTACTGTGCTATTGGGTAGCTGATTGTTCCTGTAATTGAGATAGGATATTCTTAAGCTGATTTATAGATTGGCCATAACCAGCCCAATCGCCTGCCTTAAGCTTAGCTTGGGCATCTTCATAAACACGATTAGCTTCGGAAGCTAATTCTTTTACGGTTTTTCCGCCAGTGGGTTGTTGCTCAGTCGGCTGCTGTGCTTCTGGATCCATCCCTTGCAAGGATGGCTTTGCCCCTTTTATTGCATCATCTCCGTAAATCCTTTGAATAGCTATTTCCAAGGTCGGTTCCATGACAATCCTGTCTCCGGCGGCCACAATGACCCTTCTAAGTTCTGGCATTTTACTTTGTTCAGATTGTAAATACAAGGGTTCCACATAGACTAGAGAATCCTTGATAGGGATTACTACCAAATTGCCTCGGATAACGTTCGAACCACGTTGATCCCAAAGGGACAATTGTTGGGAAATGGTTGTATCTTGGTCAATTCTTGCCTCAATTTGCATGGGGCCGTATACCAGTTCCTGTTTGGGGAACTCATAGACCAACATTTTACCATAGTGCTCTCCATCGGAGCGGGCAGCCAACCATGAGATCATATTCTTTTTATTTTGTGGGGTAAAGGGCATTATCTGCACAAATTCAGGTTCCTTTTCCCCAGGTAATACAGTAATGACGTAATAGGGTTCCATGGGTTTCTCTTCATCTCCAACCTTCTCGGTTGGTAAAGTCCATTTATCTTCCCTATTATAAAAGACCTGTGGATCTGTCATGTGGTACAAAGTATACATCTGAGATTGAATATAGAACAGATCCTCCGGATAACGAATGTGCTCCTTTAAATCATCAGGCATTTCGGCAAGCTGTTTAAACATGCCAGGGAAAATACTAGCATAAGCCTTAATAATTGGGTCTTCTACATCCGCTATATAAAAGCTAACCGTACCGTCGTAAGCATTTATCGTAATTTTTACAGAGTTTCGAATATAGTTGTTGCCTTGTTCATCAAATGGTTCCGAATAGGGGTACATCTTGCTTACGGTATAAGCATCCCACATCCAATAAATCTCACCCTGGTTATTAATAACTGGATAAGGGTCACTGTCATAGCTTAAGAAAGGTGCAATCTTAGGTACCCTCTCTTTAATGTTCCGATATAACAAAACCTGACTATCATTGCTGATGTCACTTGTTAAGAGTAACTTATAATCCGCAAAGGTGATGGCTAACAGGAGTTTACGGAATATGGAATTAACCTTAACTCCTCCGCTGCCCTCGTATTTACTGTAGGCATTACCATCCCCTTTAGGATAGTCAAATTCATCGGTTTTTGTATTAACAATGACATAGCCATCATTGGATTCACCATAGTAAATTTCCGGTCTGGTAACTTTAATATTTGTCGATGACACAGGCGGAATATCTTTTAGAAAGAATTGTGGCAAGCCTTCCCCTGAGACTTCATTAACCGGACTCATGGCAATCCCATAACCATGGGTGTATACTAATCGTTGGTTAATCCAGGTTTGGGCCTGGGCAGATAACTGGCCCTGATTCATTTCCCGGGCTGCCAGCATAACTTGACGATATTCCCCATTAATTTGATAACGGTCTATATCAATATTCTTAAATTCATAATACAAACGCATTTCTTGTAGCTGACTATAGGTTTGCTGCAAGGGCGCCCAATCCCAAAGACGAACATTGTCAATGGTATTTTGGTTTTCTTGAATGTCTTTGGCCTGCAGTGTTCTACCCGCAGGAAAGTCCTTTTGCTCTATTTTATCAAGATTATAGGCTTGTTGGGAAAACTTAATATTATTTGCAATGTAGGGAGCCTCACGGTTAAATTCATTGGGTAAGACAATAAATTTCTGAATAGCCACTGGGTAGACAGCACCCAGGACGATCGATGTCACAATCAAACCAGCTATAGCATAAACCGTCATACGGAAACGATTGAAGAAGATGTTAGCTATAATGATTACGGCTGTGATTAGGCTAAGGAACATTAATACCTTATAGGCAAGTAAAGTAGCATGAATATCTGTGTAGCCTGCCCCATGGATCACCCCATTGGAAGAAAAAAGAAGGTCATATTGGTCTAGTCGATAGCCCCAGGACTTTAAGAGGAAAAATAAAGCGGCTAAGACAGATAAATGATACCTTGCTGAGGGGAACCGAAATATCTTGGCCAGCCCACCACGGGCTGAATCTGTTACCAGGTATACTCCTGCCACCAAAACAATGTTTAGGAAGATGGCAGAGGCCAATATTCGAAAAATAATATGCAAAAAAGGCAAACTAAAGAAATAAAATCCTAAATCTTTATTATAAATAGGATCTGTCGTTCCGAAGGCGTACTGATTAAAATATTTAAGGACGGTTGTCCAATCTCCGGCCACAGATGAACTATAAAGAAAACCTAGAACTGCACTGATAGCTGTAAAGGCTATGGTTAGCCGACCGGGTGTAATTTGCTCACGCCAATTCGCAAAGGGTAATTGATTAATGGTGATGACATTATCATCATCCTGTTGTTGAAATGGCCGGAAGGCATTTGCAGACTCAATTGCCTTTAGTACGGATTTACGGGTTAACATCAGGTTAATCAATAGCAGCAGGAACATAAATAGCCCTACTAAGGTTCTCAGACCTATATCCGTAACAAGTCTGGTGACAAAAACCGTTTGATAATTTTGGGTCTTAAACCAGATCCAATCAATGTACAGTCCAGCTCCCCAGCCCACTATGGAAATCAATATGGTTGCAGCTAAGATTAAAAGACCAAGGGATAACCGAGACTTTCCTTTCACGACAACACCTCCAGCGTCAATATTTAATATTACATAGGCTTAGTCCCTTTCATCTGATCATCAGACTCTTTTCTTAACTTTGCTTCACACATCTGGCAAAAGGACACGGATTTTTTCGGTTTTGGAATAAAATCATCCTCTTCATCCCAAGGGTCTAAGCTCTTTTCAATAACAATGATTTTCCCACACAGAATACAACGCAGCTCATTTTCCTTTTTCTCCATAGATAGCACCCCCCTATAAAGTATCCCAAAATGACAAATTAGTAAGATATTTCTTTAAGGGGTGGTAAAAATCCTGCCTTTTTTAGCCAAAGTAATAAATATCACAACCAAATATAACTTAATACTTTATAGGTTCTTTACTTTACCACAACTTGGGTATTATTGTCAAAAATAGTTGCACAGGGAACGATCTTAGCCGTTCCCTTGCTGTTTCTATCCTAATGGAAATAAACAGAGGACTGGTTTGCCAGCCCTCTGTCGTTTTGCGGCACGCATCTTTATTATTGTTCAATGGCTAGCTTTACCAGACGGTCAATCAATTCTGGGAAACCTATCCCTGCGTATTTAGCAGCATCTGGAAATAGGCTGGTTGCTGTCATGCCAGGCAGGGTGTTAATTTCAAGGGCGTAGGGTTGGTTGTTATGAACAATGAAATCCACACGGCCTATTCCTTTACAACCAAGGGCTAGGAAGCCTTTAACAGCAAACTTCTTAATCTGTTCCTGAATAGCCAAATCGATCCGTGGCGGAATAATGTGGTCACTCATACCGGGTGTATATTTTGATTCATAATCATATACCCCGGTTACCGAGGTTATTTCAATCAGGGGTAAAGCAACTGGATCATCATTACCTAGTACAGATGCCGTAATTTCAGTGCCTGAAATGAATTGTTCAATCAAAACATCGTGATCATAGGTCAATGCAGATGTTAATGCCTCCGCCATTTTTTCCCGCTCATGGACAAAGGTAATTCCAATGGTAGAACCCTGGGTATTCGCCTTAACCACTGCGGGAATACCTACCTCATTTATTACCCTTGCCGAAATTGTCTGCAAGCCCTGGGTCTCTACCTCTCTCTTGGTTATGACAGTAAAGACAGGGGTGGGTATACCTTCCATTTTAAAAATTTTCTTAGTGGCAATTTTACTTATGGCCAAGGCACTGGCAAGCACTCCACTACCGGTATAGGGAATATCTAACATCTCCAGTAAACCCTGAATGGTACCGTCTTCTCCGTATTTACCATGCAAGGCCAAAAAGGCTAATTCAACCCTTTGATCTTTAAGTTGTTCTACCAAATCATAACCAACATCTATTTTAACTACATCATCGTAGCCTGCAGTTTTTAGAGCTTGAAATACTGCTTCACCACTCCTTAGGGAAACCTCCCTTTCTGCTGAGCGTCCACCGCATAAAACCCCTATGCGCATGTTATTTTCACCTCCTGAATTTTACCACTAAATGCAATGCGTTTTATTATATTCTGAAGCAGATTATAAAATCCCTGTCTTATTATGCAACTTTTTTCGGTTCTATAAAATATATATGGTGGCAGAATTCAAATATACCCGTGATAGAAAAAAAGCTAAGGCTCACGCCATTATAGCGCGAGCCTTTCTGATGGTACTAAAAAAACCCAGTAAGCTTTGTGCTTACTGGGTTTTTTACTGGCGGGGGCACTAGGACTTGAACCCAGAACCAACGGTTTTGGAGACCGCTACTCTACCAATTGAGCTATACCCCCATGTTTTTTGCTTCCCTTAACGCAATTGTAAGTATACCAAAAGTGACACTAGCCGTCAATATATATAAACAAGAATTTTTATTACTAAAAAGGCCCTGTTATGATCATTTTGGTTCTTGGAATATTTATTTGTTATTTGCAAATAATAATCTTGAAATACTAATAAGGAGGTATAAACTTTGGCTAAACCTGATGATAGAAGTGATAATGTTGAGAAACTTCAAGAAATGGTTCAAGATACAATACAAAACCTAGAAGAAGCTCATGAAACTCTACAAAACGAATCCCTTAGTGAAGAACAGAGACAAGCAATTATTGACAAGAACCATCGACGCGAAGAAAGTATTCGGTCTTTCAGAGATGAAATAAAAGACGAATACCGTGATCAACACTAATTATTGGCCCTCGGACAGGCGGTGTAATGTCATGGGAAATTTTATTAACTATATACCACCAAGAAAAGATATGGAAATGGCGACAGAATTGCAAATTGAAGACAATAGTAATTTAATATCACCCCAAGAATGGACTTATTGTGAAAAGGAAAGAGAACTTGCTAAATTTGCTGAAAATAATGCTAAATAGCTTAAAAAGATAGTGTCGCAAAACTACTTTACGTAGTAAGCGACACTTCTTTTTTAGATGAATTGTAGGATACTACCCCTGTGTCACTGGGTCTGATTGCGATCATAAATAAATTTTAGACCCTGTAAAGTAAGGAACTGATTTACTTTATCTATGACGGAAGTTTCTTGGGCCATAATATCAGCTAAACCACCAGTGGCAATTACTTTAGCGTCGGCACCTATTTCCTGTTTCATGCGTCTTACCAAAAATTCCACTTGACCGGCAAAGCCATAAATAATACCGGATTGCATGGCGGTAATGGTGTTTTTGCCAATAATTCCTGATGGTTTGACTAATTCTACCCTAGGTAGTTTGGCCGCTTTAGTATATAAGGCCTCGGCAGATATAGTAATTCCTGGGGCTATGGCCCCTCCTAAGTACTCGCCCTTTGCTGTTACACAGCAGAAGGTTGTGGCAGTTCCAAAATCAACAATGATTAAGGGTCCACCGTAGAGGGTGTAAGCCGCAACTGCATTAACAATTCGGTCTGCACCAACCTCCCGGGGGTTGTCCATCTTAATATGGAGGCCATTTTTGATGCCTGGTCCCACCTGAATTGGCGATATATTGAAATATTTTTTTGATACATATTCTAATATGGGATTTAGAGGCGGAACCACTGAAGAAATAATGATACCTTCTACATCTTTCATTTTAATGTGTGATAAACTAAATAGTTCCTTTAATAATACAACATACTCATCGGCTGTTCGGTTTCGGTCTGTAGCAAGTCGCCAATTAGCAATTAAGGTCTTATCATTAAAAACCCCGAAAACGATATTGGTATTGCCTATGTCCACTGCAAGAATCAAGGCTTTCCCCGCCTTTCCGAAATAGGCATCATTTAATTGGATTCACCGTGGGTTTCATGATGGATAACCTCATTGATACGATTATTTTCGTCCACCATGACAATCTTAGGTTTAAAGGTTTTGGCTTCCTGTGCATCAATAGCCGTATAAGTGATAATGATGACAACATCGCCAGGTTGGACATAACGTGCTGCGGCACCATTAAGGCAGATGACGCCGGAACCCGGTTCCCCTTCAATAACATAGGTTTCAAGCCGAGCACCATTATTATTATTAACTACTTGAACCTTCTCATTGGGTAAAATTCCTGCAGCTTCCATTAAATCTTTATCAATGGTAATGCTGCCAACATAATTTAGATTAGCCTCAGTTACAGTTGCACGGTGAATCTTTGATTTAAACATAAATAATAACAATTCTCTCACGCCTCCAAAACAGCGTTATCGATTAGTCTCGTTTTTCCAAAACGGACTGCCAAAGCCAACAGGACTTTTCCTGTTAAATGTTCGATTGTTGTAAGATTAGGAAGGGATAATATTTCTACATAATCTACATTTGCCAAAGGTTCTTCTAGGATATTGTTTAAGACAGCCTGTTTTAATTGACGAATATCCTTCTCACCATTGGCTACTAATTCTTGGGCCAGCTTCAAACTGCGAAACAATACTAAACCTGCTTGTCTTTCCTCCGGAGAAAGGTAAACATTACGGGAACTCATAGCTAAACCATCAGCTTCTCTCACGATTGGCACAGCTATGATTTCTGAGTTAATGTTGAGGTCTTCAACCATACGTTTAATTACTAATACCTGTTGAAAGTCCTTTTGTCCAAAAAAAACTGCGTTAGGCTGAATAATATTTATTAATTTAGTTACCACTGTGGCTACACCCTGGAAGTGACCTGGCCGTGCCCCCCCACATAAAGGTTCACTGACCCCAGTTACATTTACGTAACTGCTGAAAAATTGTGGATACATTTCCTTTACCGCGGGAGCAAAGATTACACTAACTCCTGCCTCTTCTGCCAATGCTGCATCCCTTTGTAAGTCCCTAGGGTAGGCTTCATAATCTTCATTGGGTCCAAATTGAGTAGGATTAACAAAGATACTCATTACTACCACATCAAAACGAAGTTTAGCCTGGTTTACAAGGGACAGGTGTCCTTGGTGCAAATAACCCATAGTTGGAACCAATGCAATACTTTTTCCTTGAGATCTAACAGTATTTAATACGAAACGAACTTCCTCAATGTTTTGGCAAAGTCTCATGGGACACCACCTTAAAAAAGACTTAGTAAAGTTTTTTCATTTCCTCCTCTTTCATGTTAAAAACATGCTCAGGACCAGGGAAAGATCGATCTTTAACCTCTTCAACATAGCTGGAACATGCCTGTACAATTTGTTCTTTTAGATTTGCATATTGTTTGACAAACTTAGGGGTAAAGTCTGAGAACATACCTAGTAAATCGTTGATTACCAACACCTGTCCATCACAGCCTGCACCTGCCCCAATGCCAATGGTAGGTATTGAAATGGCTTCGGAAATGGCTCCGGCCAATTGATGTGGTATGCACTCCAGTACAATGGCAAAAGCACCAGCCTGTTCAAGTCTTTTGGCATCTTCTAATAACTTTCTGGCTGCTTCACCATCTTTCCCCTGTACCTTAAAGCCGCCCAATTGATGTACGGATTGTGGTGTCAAGCCCAAATGCCCCATAACAGGAATACCGGCATCCGTTATGGCCTTAACATTATCTGCCACCTCACTGCCACCCTCCAACTTTACAGCCTGGGCAAAACCCTCCTGCATGAGGCGTCCGGCATTTTTTATACTTTCTTCCCTGGAAATGTGGTAAGACAAAAAGGGCATATCGCCAACGACCATGGCTCTCTTAACCCCTTTGCTGACCGCTCTGGTATGATGCACCATCACATCCATGGTCACAGGTACTGTAGAGTCATAACCCAAAACCACGTTGCCAAGGGAATCTCCCACCAAAATGGCATCTATGCCGGCTGCATCAACCAAACTAGCCATTGAATAGTCGTAGGCGGTTAACATGGCTAGTGGTTTGCCCTCCTGCTTCATACGCCGGAAGTCGGCAGTGGTTACCCTTTTGCTCATTATTCTCTACCTCCATAAAGATATTGTTAAGGGCTGTACCCTCCTTGGGCGAAATCCGACCGCTTTCCATAGCCATTCCCACCGTATATAATCCCAGATGACGGTATGCCTCTTGGGCTCGCCAATCCATATTTTTGAGTGCTTTCATGTGTTTTATTACGGTCGCTCCATCCCCCCTGGCTACCGGCCCGGTAAGAGCTGCCGCAGAACCAGATCTTAAAATATTGTTTAGGGTACCTTGTACTAAAGGCAGCAGAGCAGCTAAAGACTGTTCTTCGTTTAATCCAAGATTTTGATACATTGAAGTACTTAGATTAATTATGGAAACTAGGTAATTAGAAGCCACCACTGCTGCTGCATGGTAAAGGGGTTTATCTTCAGGTTTAATAATGAAATATTGGCCTTGTAGATCGTCTACCAATTGTTTACAGGTATCTAGGGCCTCACCGTCTCCTTCTAGGGCAAAGCAAGATCCAGGTAGATTCTTTTTTGCGCTGTCTACGTCTGCAAAGGACTGTAATGGATGCACAGACACTGCCAAAGCACCATGATCACGTAAGGGCTGCATAACGTCACTACCTAAGGCACCACTGGTGTGTATAAAAATCTGTCCGGGTCCACAGCCTCCCTTTAAAGCAAGCATGCTGGCGGTAGCAGCAATCTCCCTGTCTGTAGTAGTGATAAAGACAAGATCCGCAATTTTTGCAGCTTCAGATGCTTGGCTATATCTTTTGGTCTGAATTTTTTCAGCCAGAGTTTCGGCAGAGGAAGCAGTTTTACTAAAAACCCCCAGAGGAACATAACCCCGTTCCTTTAAAAGAATACCCAGTGCGCTGCCTACCTTACCTGCGCCAATAATTACGAAGGAAGGTTTGTCTTTCATAATAAATCCCCCCAACTTGAGATCCATTCCTGGGGCAACCAAGTCTAATAAACGACAAAAAACCCCCCGATGACTCAAGAGGTTCCCATAACCACACCCCCCGTCTCGGTCCATCGGCTCCAAGCGGAAAAACACCTGTTATGTTTTTAGTTCATGGTTTGGTGCAGTTCCCATTAGGATACTACCCGTCTGTACCATAATATTTTACCTACCTTTACTTGGTCTTTTAAGCACAACCACTTAGGGAAGTAAAATGAAAATAGAAAGTGCAATATTTATACCAAAGTTGTCACTATCTGTCAACCCTAGTAATAATGGGTTGATCAGTAATTCGTTATTGTAACCACGCTAACAATAGTTGCAATATAGCAACATTTCTAACTCTAGGAAAGGTATATGTAGTCTCTTACTATTTCTGTAGCTTTGTAATAACCATGCCTTTGTTGGTCAATTTAGAATGTTCAAACCCATTGTGCAAATAAATCTATTTAAAAATATATTACAGGAAATCTACGTTGCAGTAAACCAAGATATGTTGCATTATTGCCTTTGGAGACCGTTGACCATCACTAATCAACGGTCTCCTTTAATTAATTAAAAATATTCAACTAAAAATTTAAAACCAAATACGCCTAGTAACCTTCATTACATCGACACGCCACTGTTACGGTACTCTAATTGAGCCTTAGGAGGCTTAGCAAGGTAGCACATAACTGCTGCTGCAGCGGAGAGGACACCGCCGATCATAAAGGCTGTAGCATAGGAACCAGTGGCATCAAAAATCATACTGGATATCATAGAACCAAAAACACCACCTACGCCCCAACCGGTAAAGACAAAACCGTAGTTTAAGCCAAGGTTCTTGGTACCAAAGAACTCAGCCGTGGACGCAGGGAAAATAGCGGCAATGGAGCCATAGCAAAAGGCCACAATAATCAAAGCAAAGGCAAGTACATAGGGTGAATTAATAAAGTTCAGGGTAAACATGGTTACGGCCGAAAGACCGAAGTAAAAAGCACAGGTTCCAGGACGACCCAGTTTGTCAAATAGGAAACCAGAAGATGGTCTACCGCAAGCATTGGCTATGGCTAAAATGGCTACCAAAATGAAGCCCCATTGAGCACCTTGAAGAGCCATAATTTTAGCTGCGTGTCCGATAACAATTAAACCTGCAACAGCAGTGAAGGCAAAGCTCAACCAAAGAATATAAAATTGCGCGGTTTTAAAAATATCCTTTGTTTCATATTGTAATACCTTTACAGGTGCCACATTCGACTTAGCACCGCCGCCACCCATTTTAGCTAGTTGGTCACTCCATTCCTTTGGAGGGATTGCAAAAAATTGAGCACATAAAACGATAACGATCGAATAAGCAACACCTAAAATTAAAAATGATTGCTGAAGTCCATAGATGCCTAGCAAATAGTTTACCAGCGGAGATGCATAAAGAGAAGCACCACCAAAACCTGCCACAACAAGACCTGTGATTAAGCCTTTTTTGTATAGTGGGAACCATTTTATTACAGTAGGAGTTGCCGCACCATAGCCAAGGGCTAAACCCATGCCGGTTAGTACACCAAAACCTAACATTGCACCATTAGGTGTTAGTGATAAACTAGTAACAATCAAACCACCGCCACATAATAAACCGCCAATGGAAGCTGTTATACGGCCACCTAGCTTATCCTGCATCCGGCCAGCAGGAACCATTAGGAGGGCAAATAGGGCGATTGCCACAGTGTAGGGCATTGTTGCCTCAGTAACAGACCAACCTAAACTTGCTACTATTTCTTTAGAAAATACACTCCAGGTATAGAGAATACCAAAGCATAAGTTCATTCCTATACCAGCTATAAGGACAGTCCAAGCACGACTTTGATAATTCATCCAAGCCCCTCCTTAATTCTTAAACTCTCTCAACCTTTTCAAGCCTTCCTTCAATATAAAGTTATTATACTTACTATCAGAAAACTACATCACCCCCTCAATAATTAGTTACTGTAAAACATCCTTTACAAAAACGTAAAGAATTTTTTGAAATTTCATCAAATTTAATAAATTATGATTATTTTATTCTGGTTCAATTATATTCACTTCAATAGTATATTGGACTGAATTTTAAAAATTTTATATATAAATATTATTCCAGAATTTGTGGGTAGAAATGACTAAAGATGGAATCTTTAGTCATTTCCAAACCATTTACCTCTTATCGATTTTACGCCAAATATTCATTTTTTGAGCTTCTTTATGATATTTACTATATTTAGAATATTAAATCAATTCAGTATTTATTTTTACTTATTATACAAATAATATAAGTAATAAGTTGTTGTTGAAACGACTAGAGCCGAATGGCTTTAGTCGTTTCAACCCTAATGGTCATTACTCTCATTAATTACCTAGCAATAATAAGGGCTTGACCCATACCGCCGCCTATGCACAGGGTAGCAAGGCCATAGCGAGAATCTCTGCGCTGCATTTCATGGATTAAGGTAACGAGGATACGAGCACCACTGGCACCTACAGGGTGACCTATTGCAATGGCTCCACCATTAACGTTAACTTTTTCAGTTGGCATTTCCAGATCTTTTACAACTGCCAGGGATTGGGCTGCAAAGGCTTCGTTGGCTTCAATAAGATCAATATCAGCTATTGTCATGCCAGCCTTTGCTAAGGCCTTACGGGTAGCAGGAATAGGACCTAGACCCATAACGGAAGGATCTACCCCACCGGTTCCTGCAGATATAATTGTGGCTAAAGGCTTAAGACCTAACTGGTCGGCTTTCTCTCTGGACATAACAACCAGCGCTGCAGCTCCATCGTTAATACCAGAAGCATTACCGGCGGTTACAGTACCATCTTTCTTAAAGGCAGGTCTTAATTTAGCCAGTCCTTCCAGAGTTGTGCCACGTCTTGGGAATTCATCCGTATCAAATACTTTGGGGTCACCTTTCTTTTGAGGAATCAAAACAGGGACGATTTCATCTTTGAATTTACCTGCATCAATGGCTGCAATAGCTTTTTCTTGGCTGGCTACGGCAAATTTATCTTGAGCTTCACGGGTTAAGCCATATTGTTCGGCAATATTCTCGGCTGTAATACCCATGTGATAATGGTTAGTAGCACAAGTCAAGCCATCTTTAACCATGGTATCAGTAATTTTTCCATCGCCCATGCGATAACCATAACGGGCTTTTTCCAATGTATATGGTACAATACTCATATTTTCAAAACCACCTGCTACTACGATATCTGCTTCACCACAGATAATGTCGTTGGCAGCCATGGCTACTGTCTTCAGACCTGAGCCACAAACGATATTTACACTATAGGCTGGAATTTCAACGGGAATGCCTGCTTTTAAAGATGCTTGACGGGCAGGGTTTTGTCCCTGGCCTGCTTGGATAACGTTGCCTAGGATTACTTGATCAACTTGTTTTGCTTCCAAACCAGCGCGGACCAAAGCTTCCTTAACTGCGATAGCACCTAAATCAGAAGCAGGAATATTGCTGAGGGTACCTCCAAAACTACCCAATGCGGTACGAACCGCGCTGACAATGACAACTTCTTTACTCATAATAATCAGTCCTCCGTTTTTTATTTATTATGCATAATTAATTAAGCTATTGCAAATTTGAGTAAAATAAAGATTTAAAGAATGTAAGATGTGGGTCAACTTATGACCCGTGAATTAAGTTAGAAATACAAACTTTTTGCATAAGCAATATGGGTTTTTGGGAGGTATAGTATCACATAAATATTCCATTAACCCAAATAAAATGTCAAATTTTAATATTTATTCTCAAGCAAGAAGATTTAGAAAAGTATGATAAATAGACTATTCTATAAATTCTCTTAAAAACCTGCAAAGTTGCAGGTTTTAAGAGAATTTATTTTTATAGTTTTTTATTTATTTCATGTAAGTACTATTTTAAATTTTCCTTAAGGATTTCACTGATGTCCTTAACTTTTATTTCGTCGTCTTTATTTAAGTTTTTAACACTATCTTCCATCATAACTACACAATAAGGGCAGGCAGTAACAAGGATATTCGCTTCTTTTTCAGCAGCCTCAGCTACTTTGAAATCGGAGAAACGTTGTCCAGGTTCGGTTTCCATCCATATACGTGCTCCGCCGCCGCCACAGCATAGGCTATCGTTTTTAGATTTTCCATATTCGATTGTTTCAATTCCGGGGACTTGAGACAATAGATCCCGGGGGGCTTCGAAAATTTGACCATGACGTCCTAAGTAACAGGGCTCATGATAGATAACTTTTTGACCATCAATATTATTGAAGGCAAGCTTACCTTCTTTGACTAAGTTTTCAAGTATTTCTGTGTAATGATAAACCTCAAATTCACCGCCAAATTCAGGATAGTCATTTTTGAAAGCTGATAGACAGTGGGGTGATGTGGTAATAATCTTTTTAACACCATTCTCTTTAAAGAGCTTGATGTTTGCTTCAGCTAACATAGAAAATTCAGTTTCAGCACCAATCTTACGAATGGATTCGCCGCAACATTGTTCTTCGTTACCAATAATTCCAAAGCTTATTTCAGCTTTTTTAAGAAGCTCAGCAATAGATTGGGCTATTTTTTGGCTTCTGCCATCAAAGGCTGAAGTACAGCATACATATAAAAGGTACTCTGTGTCAGGTGTAAATTTGTTAATGTCCAGGCCCTTAGCCCAGGCATCCCGCTTTTCTCTTGGCTGTGACCAGGGATTACCTTGACTGTTGATACTTCCGACAGCTGCCTTTAGGTTTTTGGGGATACCACCCGTTTCACCGATTACACTACGCATAGCACGTACTACATCCGTGATTTTTACCCCGCGTGGGCAACGGGTAACACAGTGTCCGCAGGTTGTGCAGGCGTATAGTATATCATCGGTTTCATAACCATCAATACCCATCCTACCCTGATAAATCATTTTACGAATATTAAAGTGGCTTTTTTCCTCTAATCTACCCCAGGGACAGGTTCCGGCACAGGTCCCGCACTGCATGCAAATGTTTATGTTTTCGCCACCCATCTCTACAATAGCGTCTCTGACTTCTAAAAAATAAGGTGCTGCTTCTTTCATAATCTCTCCTCCTAAATGTCAAATTGTGTTAGGAAACTCAGTGGTTCCCAGGTGCCAATAATACCTTGATGCCTCCAAAATAGGTACCATCGGCAAAATAACCCTCCCTATATATACATTTTTTATAGGGTACGTACTCCAGATGACATCCCATTATTTCTAAAATTGGTACAATTAAGACCAGAGTGCTCGTGAGATTCCGTGACTAAATTAGATAAATTGCAAAAAATATAAAAAGGCCGAAATATATATTAGTCCTCTGAATCTTCACTATGTGAATAAAATAACAGAGGAATGCATTCTTAATCTATTCTATTTGTTAATAAGTTAATTAAATAATTTTAAGAATTCGGGTAGAGTAACGAAATATTTCGTTACTCTACCCGAAAGTGTCTAATTATCTGAGAATGCCAGCAGCAATAACGATACGTTGAACTTCGCTGGTACCTTCATAGATCTCGGTAATCTTAGCATCACGCATCATGCGCTCAACGGGATACTCTCTGGTGTAACCGTAGCCACCGAAGATTTGTACAGCTTTGGTGGTAACTGCCATAGCAGTTTCAGCAGCATGCAGTTTAGCCATAGCAGATTGCTGACCATAAGGCAGTTTGGCATCTTTTAGATAAGCAGCTTGATATATTAACAATCTAGCAGCTTCGATTTGGGTAGCCATATCGGCTAACATCCAAGCAATACCTTGGTTAGCGGAAATGGGCTTGCCAAATTGCTCACGGATTTTACTGTATTCTACTGCAGCTTCAAAGGCACCTTGGGCAATACCTAAAGCTTGGGAAGCAATACCGATACGTCCGCCGTCAAGGGTCATCATAACTTGCTTAAAGCCAGCACCTAGCTCGCCCAGTAAGTTTTCTTTAGGAATTCTGCAATTTTCAAATACTAATTCATAGGTTGCGGAAGCACGAATGCCCATTTTGTGTTCTTTTTTACCAAAGGTAAAGCCAGGGGTATCCTTTTCAACGATGAACATGGAGATACCTTTAGCTTTTTTCTCTTTATCAGTAACAGCTATAACAATATAGGTTTCTGCATAAAAACCGTTGGTAATAAATATTTTAGTACCATTAAGTACCCACTCATCGCCATCTAAAACAGCGGTGGTCTTTTGACCAACAGCGTCAGAACCAGCAGCGGGTTCGGTAAGACCTAAAGCACCAATTTTAGAACCATTGGCTAGAGGAACCAGATATTTTTTCTTCTGCTCTTCGGTACCAAAGGCATAAATAGGCCATGCGCATAGGGAGGTATGGGCAGAAACCAGAACGCCGCTGGAAGCACATACACGGCTCAGTTCTTCTACTACGATAGCATAGCTAAGGTTGTCCATGCCGGAGCCTTCATATTCTTCGGGGAAAGGAACGCCAGCTAGACCCATTTCAGCCATTTTGGTCCATAGGCTGTAATCATACTGCTCATTCTCATCCATTTCTGCAGCTTTAGGCTTAATTTCACCTTCTGCAAAGTCACGTACCGCTTTACGAAGCATTTCCTGCTCTTCAGTTAGTTTAAAAATCATTCACTTTTCCTCCTCGTATTTGATTTTGACAGGGCTGCCGATATATTTTTTCAGTGCCGGTTGAGCATTCTTAATGTTAAAAAAGCTAGGTCAATCTTATAAGTTCCTAATATATAGGTTATAAGGTGCCAGTGCCACACTGTGGCGGCACTGGCTTAATACGACCTGATAAAATCTTAGCTCAATCAATAGAAGGACTAAGGGGTAACAGGTAACCAACACTGGCCGACAGGCATATTTAGGGTAGGAATATACCCTCTGGATCAATCACCTTATACAGTAGTTCAAGCTCATGGTAGGTAGGTGGTTTGGTTTCTCCACTGACTCTGGAGATATCTAGGTCAAACTCACAATTATCCTTAACATCTTGGGCTGTGAAACCAGGATGATAGGTATCTAGGTACATTTCACCGGTTTCTTGATCAAAGCGGAAAACAGCCATATTGGTTATAACAGCCGAGGGTCCACCCCGATGGAATTTGCCATATAACTCCTGCTTAGGAACAAATTTACGTCCGGGGAATGTAGGCACTCTCCATCCCGGAGAGGTAACATAGCTAACATTATCCACAAAGCGGCGTTTTTCTTGAACCATCATAAATACAGTTCTTTGAGCTAAGGAGTTAATATCGGGGTTACCGCCACTGCCTGTTAATCTGGCTGAGGGATTTAAATAGTCTCCCATGGCGGTGGTATTCACATTACCATATTTATCAATTTCTGCCCCACCTAAAAAGGCTAGATCAACACCGCCTTTATGGAGTTGGTTAAATACGTCAAATAGACCTGAAGCAATGGCACCGCCATAGGCACAACGGGCATCACCTACTGAGGTGGGTAAATGAATGGGTCTACCATCTATTGATCCAGCCTCGTAGATGCAGTAAGCACCTGGAGAGGTTGTTTTTTGGGCAAGCATGATAGCAAGCATTGGTAAACCTGTGCCGGCAAATACCACTTCGCCATCATTAACTTCCCTAGCCGCAGAAACAGCTAGCAAATCGATGATTTTGTATTCACCCGGTTTAGCAAACTCATGGCTACTCATTATCTCGCCCCCCTCTTCACTTTACTTGAATAATTCAAGGCAGAGTTAGCACGTAAATTCTCTAAGCGTCTAACGCCTAATTTTTCGAGGTACTCATAATGATCTTTAACCCCGAAGACCCATTCTTGGGCCCAAGCATCAAAACCTTCTTGGGTTCTGGTCTTACTATAAAAGTCACGAATAAAATCGCCATCTACTTCATACTTGCCGTAGCAACCAGTTGGGTGACCAGCCATGGGTAATTCAACAATGGCATCAACCATATAAGGGGGTATAAGGTTGCGATCCGGCTCACGGCGGATGTATTCTTCAGGCACAACTTCTTCAGCAATGACAATTATTTTATCCGCTGCTTTAGCAGCTTCTTCGTCGGTATATTTTTGCCCGTTGATTCTTACAGTACCTTCTTCACCCACCTGTTGTGCAAGCATGATGCATACATCTGGCTTAGCAGCAGGAATATGGACGAGTTCGCCCATGTCATAAAAATTGTCTTTAACAACTTCAAACTTAGCCGCAGGTATTTTGGGATTTTTCCCATTCCGTAAGCCATGAACTGCGAAAGAGTCTAATTCAGGATTAAGAATATCGGTACCCATAGCAGATGCTGTAGGCAGGTAAGGTACCCCCATCGCTCCGGCCATTAAACGTAAAACCATATGCACGTGACTATAGTCATTCGCAATGATTTCACCTTCTTTTACCTTACGCGAAAAGTTACCACCTAACTTACCAAATAACTCGTGACCGATCCAACAAGACTCCCAAATCTTTACACAACCTGCACCGATCAAAACCTCACTATGGGTGCCAGAGTTTACTTCCATTAGATGTAAATTCTTTTTTCCTTGCCGTACAATTTCATAAATTGCGGCCATGGGACGCCGCCAAATCGTGAACCCGCTGAAAGTAAGCATGTCGCCATCTTTGATCAAACTGATGGCTTCTGTTAGAGACATCCTTTTACTAGGCTTTGTCACTAACTGATACCTCCTTTTATATATTTGGGTTTATTCCTTACTAAAAACCTATTTGAGAAGATTTTTAGCAATAACGATTCTTTGTACTTGGTTGGCACCTTCATAGATTTGAGTGATTTTAGCATCTCTCATGTAACGCTCGATTTGGTACTCTTTGCAATAACCGTAACCACCAAACAATTGTACGCAATCCGTGGTTACTCTCATGGCTGTATCCGTGGCAAACTTTTTAGCCATAGAAGCTTCCATTGCGTGCTCTAGGCCGTTGCTCTTTAACCAGGCTGCACGGTATACCAGCAGGCGGGATGCATCAATTTCTGTCTGCATATCAGCCAGCATAAATTGAATACCCTGTTGTGCAGACAGAGGTTTGCCAAACTGCTCACGGGTCTTGACATAGGGAATGGTTAAATCCATAGCACCTTGGGCAATACCTAAGCCTTGGGCACCAATGGTAATCCGACCACCGTTTAAGAGACCCATGGCCACGTTAAAGCCTTTACCTTCTTCAAGTAAGCGGTTTTCAACCGGTACTTCGGCATCTTCGAAGGTCAAGGTTACGGTAGCAGAACCATTTAAGCCCATTTTTTCTTCTGGCTTGCCAATGATCAGGCCAGGAGTATCTTTATCAATGATCAGGCAGGTAACGCCATTGTAATTTTTGGTAGTTGGATCGGTGCGAACAAAGGTCACATACATATCGGCATAGCCACCGTTGGTAATAAAAATCTTGCTGCCGTTAACGATGTATTTGTCACCTTTCCGAACTGCTGTACATTTTAAAGCAGCAGCGTCAGAACCAGCCTGGGGTTCAGTAAGAGCAAAGGCTCCCAGCATGGTACCTTCACATAACGGCTTCAGGTATCTTTCTTTTTGCTCATCGTTACCGAACATATAGGTAGACATACAACCTAACCCGGTGTGAACAGAAAGAACAACGGCTGTTGAAGCACATACCTTAGCAATTTCTTCTACTAGGATAGCAAAAGTTACGTAGTCAGAACCAGCACCGCCGTATTCTTCGGGGATGGGAAGACCCATTAGTCCCATATCGGCTAATTTCTTAATTGTATCAAGAGGGAACTGGTGGGTATGGTCAGTTTGAGCAGCAATTGGAGCTATTTCCTTTTGAGCAAATTTACGTATTGTGTCTCTAAACATTTGTTGTTCTTCGTTTAACCTAAAATCCATACATTGACACGTCCTCTCTAGTACTGTTTATTGCTAGGAGTTGCTTAAAACAGTTATTTAAAGAACTATAATGGTGGGGAGGAATTTCACTGATAAATACCAGTGAAATTCCGGTTTAAATCAAAGGCTTACTTACCAGTGAAACTAGCCTTTCTCTTTTCAACAAAGGCAGTCATACCTTCTTTTTGATCCGCAGTGGCGAAGCATAGACCAAATACCTCTGCCTCGTATGCCATACCTTTATCAGCATCCATTTCTAGACCTTGATCGATAGCAGCTTTGCAAAGACGAACAGCTACCTGACCCTTGGAGGCAATCCGACCAGCCATGGCTTTGCAGAAATCTAATAATTGATCTTCAGCAACTACATGGTTAACCAGACCCATACGATGGGCATCTGCAGCACCAATAATATCACATGTATAGATCAGTTCCTTAGCCCGACCTTTACCAACTAAACGAGGTAATCTTTGGGTTCCAGCGAAGCCAGGGGTTACACCAAGACCAGCTTCTGGTTGACCAAATTTACTCTTTTCAGTAGCAACCCGAATGTCACAAGCCATGGCTAATTCACAACCGCCGCCCAATGTAAAACCATTGATGGCTGCGATAACGGGCTTGTTCATATACTCCAGCTTTTTGAATACATCTTGACCCAGAATAGCAAAGGCACGGGCTTCAAGGGCATTCATATTCTGCATAGCAGTAATATCTGCACCGGCCACAAAGGCTTTCTCGCCTGCACCCTTAAGGATTACAACAAAAATCTCGTCATCAGCAGTAATAACGTCTACGGCTTGACCAATTTCTTTAAGAACTTCTGGGTTTAAGGCATTGAGGGCCTTGGGGCGATTGATGGTCAACAAGGCAATATTGCCTTCCTTTTCCAGTAGAAGGGTATTAAATTCCATCAGGTTGACCTCCTAATTTATTTATTATACTCGTAGAAACCTTTACCAGACTTACGGCCTAACCAACCAGCTTTAACATATTGACGGAGCAGTGGGCAAGGACGATACTTGGAATCAGCATAGCCTTCATGCAGTACGTTCATAATAGCAAGAACGGTGTCCAAGCCAATTAGGTCTGCCAAAGCAAGAGGTCCCATGGGGTGGTTGCAACCAAGCTTCATTACATTGTCAACACCTTCTGGGGTAGCAATACCTTCATAAACACAGAAAATAGCTTCGTTAATCATTAATTGAAGTACACGGTTGGATACAAAACCAGGAACGTCTTTAACTTCAACCGGAACTTTACCCAGTTTAACGCTCATTTCTTCAATGGCCTTGTAGCATTCATCCGATGTAGCAATACCACGAATAACTTCAACCAATTTCATAACAGGAACAGGGTTCATGAAGTGCATACCAATTACTTGGGCAGGACGCTTGGTGCATGCAGCAATTTCAGTAATAGGTAGGGAGGAAGTATTAGTAGCTAAGATTGCGTGGGGGGGGCAAATGCCATCTAAATCACTAAATATTTTAGCTTTAAGTGACATATTTTCAACAGCAGCTTCAACTACTAGATCGCAATCCTTCGCATCTTCTAAACTGGTAGAAGGAGTAATGAGAGCAAGAGCAGCATCCTTAGCTTCGGCTGTCATTTTACCTTTGTCTACACTGCGGCTTAAATTTTTAGTAATGCCGGCAATGCCTCTTTCAACAAATTCTGGTTTTATGTCATTTAAAACGACAGCAACGCCTGTTTGAGCAAAAACCTGGGCAATACCACTACCCATTTGGCCAGCACCAATGACCATCATCTTTTTAATTTCCATGATTGTCCTCCTCATCTAATAACTAGTATTATCGATGGTGGCTAGTTATTCCACCTTAATCATCATTGCATCACCTTGGGCTGCACCACTGCAGATGCAGGCGATACCATATCCGCCGCCACGTGCTCTTAGAGCAAAGGCTAAGTGCATCAGGATACGTGCACCACTGGCACCAATTGGGTGACCATAGGCGATGGCTCCGCCATCTACGTTAACACGATTGGAGTCCCAGCCAGCTATCTTACCACTGGTCAGAGCAACGGCAGCAAAGGCCTCATTGGCCTCGATCAGATCGATCTGGTCGATCGTCATACCTTTTTGTTTTAAGAGTTTTAATGTTGACAATCCAGGAACAGTTGCAATATATCTTGCTTCCTGAGAAACTTCTGCGTGGCCTACAATGGTTGCTAAAGGCTTAAGGCCAAGTTCATTCGCTTTTTCACGAGACATAAGCACGAGGGCACCAGCACCATCATTAACCCCAGGAGCATTACCGGCAGTAACAGTACCGTCTTTAGCAAATACAGGAGGCAACTTAGCTAATGCTTCGATGGTAGTATCTGGACGAGGACCTTCATCGGTATCAATAATTGTTGAACCCTTCTTGCCAGCTATTTCAACTGGCACGATCTCTTCTTTTAAGCGACCTGCTTTTATTGCTTCAGAAGCATATAATTGACTCCGCAAAGCCCACTCGTCTTGAGATTCCCGGGTAAGGCCAAATTCATTCGCTACTTCTGAGCCATGAATTGCCATATGACGATCGTAGAAGGAGCACCAGAGGCCGTCGTTAACCATCAGGTCTTTCGCCTTTTGATCCATCATACGAGCACCCCAGCGCATACCAGGAAGGAAATAGGGAGCATTGCTCATGCTTTCCATACCGCCTGCGACGGCTATATCAATCTCACCTAGACGAATGGCCTTATCAGCCATGGATACAGTAATTAAACCAGAGGAACAAACTTTATTGACAGTGATTGAGGGGACTTCCCAAGGTAAACCCGCTCTGCGAGTTGCCTGACGGGAAGGAACTTGACCGCAACCGCCTTGTAGAACTTGACCCATATAGACATAATCAATTTGCTCTGGAGAAATGCCCGCACGTTTGACTGCCTCCTGAATGGCAATGCCGCCCAGATCGACTGCTTTAAATGATTTTAAACCGCCAGCAAAGCGGCCGAATGGGGTTCTAGCAGCACTAACTATAACGGTTTCCTTCATCAAACCCGCACCTCTTCTTCCTACATCATATTCGGAAAAAAAGCCCCGCAGACAAATTGTCTGGCGGGGCTCTAGGCTCTCAACGCAGAAAATCTATAACACTTTTGTTTTTAGTTGTTATTTTACAGCTAGTGACTTGTTGTAGGTAATTTCTTTAACCTCATCAGTAAGATAGACACTATTAAGCTTATTTATTTGTCCACACCGCGGGCATTTAACCTCAAGCATCTGGCAATTACGATACCTCGCTAAAAGCTTCTGACATTTTGCGCAACGGAAATCCTGCAACCTCCGCTCACTCCTTTTTAGGTCAATTTATTTTAGAGGTAATCCTATTTACAGCAGTTAATCCATGCTCCGCGGGAACATCTAATTAAGCTAAAATCTTCTGAAGCTCTTCTTTTAATAGAGGAACTACTTCAAAAAGGTCTCCTACAATACCATAGTCAGCCATTTTAAAGATGTTGGCTTCGGGATCCTTGTTGATAGCAACGATGCATTTAGAGGAGCTCATACCAGCTAAGTGCTGAATCGCACCGGAAATACCGCAAGCAATATAGAGGTTGGGAGAAACGGTTTTACCGGTTTGACCAACCTGTTGAGCCTGTGGGTACCAACCAGCATCTACCACTGCCCGGGAGCAACCGACAGCAGCACCAAGGGCATCGGCAAAATCTTCAAGTAATTTCATGTTTTCGGGGCCTTTTACGCCACGACCGGCAGAAATAACAATGCTAGCTTCAGTAAGCTCTGGGCGGGAAGAAATTGCCATAGCAACTTCTTTAACGATCTGGCGGATATCTCCGGTTGCTTCTACATTGATAACCTCTGCCTGTTTGCCAGCTTGAGGTTCATTAATTGCCAATACGTTAGGACGCATTGCAGCAATTGCCGGGCGAGCTTCAGGGCATGAAGCTGTTACAAAGGCTTTACCAGCATAGAGGGGGCGATCAAATACTAACTGTCCGCCATCAGCCTTAACCGTTACACAGTCAGAAACCATACCGGTTGCCAAGCGTTGAGCTAAGGAAGCACCCAGGTCACGGCCTACTGCGGTATAACCAAAGAAGATTGCACTGGGTTCATTGGCTTTTGCCAGGTCAGCCAGTGTGCTTACATAACCATCATTTGTATATTCAGCTAATTTATCATTGTCAGCTACATAAACCTTGTCCGCACCATATTCACCAAGGGCTGCAGCTATACCAGCAACATCTTTACCAAATAATACAGCACATAGTTCTTCACCCAGGCTGTCAGCTAAACCGCGGCCTGCGCTTAATAATTCGTAAGTAACTTTTTTGATTTTGCCATCACGTTGTTCTGCAAATACCCAAATACCTTTTGCCATTGGCCATTCCCTCCTTTATATTACTTTTGCTTCTTCGCGCAGAAGTTTTGCTACTTGGCTAGCAGCTACAGCAGGTTCATCGGTAATAACTTTTCCGGCTGCCCGAGCTTCTGGCAAATAGATATTTAAGGTCTTTACTTTTGCTGCAACAGCGGCAGCATCCAGTCCTATGGCATCCAATCCAACTTTTTCAATTTTCTTTTTCTTAGCTTGCATAATACCCTTCATAGAAGGATAACGAGGCTCATTTAAGCCCTTTTGGCAAGTTACCACTGCTGGAAGAGGAACTTCAATAATGGCAGTACCACCATCTATTTCAGTGGTAGCAGTGGCTTTGCCACCAGCTACTTCTAATTTAATTGCTAAGTTAACTAACGGAATATTTAAAGCTTGGGCAACACGGGATGCCACTTGGGCAGAACCATCATCAATTGCCCGCCACCCAGCTAAAACTAGATCATATTGCATACCACTAATGGCTTTACCTAAAGCAGTGGCTACACTATACTCATCAGCATCAGCCAGGGCAGCATCTTCAACTACATAACCGCTGTTGGCACCCATAGCAAGGGCTTGACGTACTGTTTGGTCTACATTTGAACCTACAGATACGATTGTCACTTCACCCTTGTTGGCTTCTGCGATTTTTAGGGCCTCTTCAATAGCAAACTCGTCATAGGGGTTGATAATTTGGGTGATACCGTCACTGTTAATTTTACCATTGGCGATTTTGATAGCTGCTTCGGTATCAAAGACTTGTTTAACTAACACTAAGATTTTCATACGCACCCTCCTTTTTACTTATATAAAATTATGAGCAGTATTTTTTGTTTGGCTCATAATTTTAGGACTTGCTTAGAAATTCCAATGCTTGTTTTCTTGCATTTTATAGTGCAAATATCATACCAAGTTTGTCCACTTTCTCAATAACACCGTAAAATCACGGTTTTTTCGCAAATAAATAAGCAATGCAATTGTTACATTAGTTGCAATCGTTTTATATTTGCAACAACCAACAAGCCTTGGTTTTTATTTTTTTATTGCAATAGAGAAAATATTTTGTCATTACCATTTTATACCAATATTGCTAAAAGCCACACACTATCGAATTTCATAAATTCAAAATAGTCAAAAAATATGATTTTTGATAATATTCGGCATATTTTTAAAGATGCTTCTTTTAGAATTTGGCCCCCTTTCTTTTGTTTCCCCAATGCAACAAAAAATGTAATTTTGCAACAATATATTCCTTGATATAAGGGTGATAACCTCACCCTTATATCAAATACGTTTGCTTTAAAGGGTTGCTTTACTGAAGATTTCTTTCAACTAATTCAGCAACATCAAAGGCTTTAATCTTTTCAGTTGCTTCTTTATCCTTAATACCATCTTCCATCATTGTGAGACAGAAAGGACAGTTAGTTGCAACGACCTCTGCATTTGTATCCAATGCCTGTTCAGTACGCATAACATTTATACGTGTGCCATGTTCTTCTAGCCACATCCGGCCACCACCGGCGCCACAACAAAAACCTTTGGTTTTGTTTCTGGACATTTCAACCAAATTGATGCCCGGCAGTGTACCAATGATTTGTCTGGGAGCTTCATACTCATCATGATAACGACCTAAGAAGCAGGAATCATGATAAGTGATCTTTTTAAGAGCATCGGCTTGTTTAAACTTAAGTTTTCCTGCCTTGATTAGCTGATCAATTAATTGGGTATGGTGTATTACTTCATAATTTCCACCAAATTGTGGATACTCATCTTTTAATACGGTCATACAGTGTGGACAGGTAGTAACAATTTTCTTAACGCCATAACCGTTTAAGGTCTCTACGTTATTATTAATCAATTCTTGTGCTAAGTACTCATTACCTAAACGTCTAGCTGAATCACCGCAGCATTTTTCTTCGGGGCCAAGAATAGCGAAATTAACTCCTGCGGCTTGCATAATTTTGACTAAAGATGTTGCTACCTTCTGACTGCGGTCATCAAAGGCACCGGCACAGCCAGTGAAGTAAACAATGTCGACATTGCTGTCATCACTTAATAATTTAACATCTAAATCCTTAGCCCAATCCCCTCTGGAGTTCCAACCAATACCCCAAGGGTTGAAGTTACGTTCCATATTGGTAAAGGCCAATTGAGCTTCTGCTGGAAAATCACTTTCCATTAGAACAAGGTTTTGCCTCATTTGAATAATTTTAGGTACATGTTCGTTCATTACTGGGCATTGCTCCATACAGCTTGCACAGTTGGTGCAATCCCAAATTTCCTCTGCACTAAATACATCCGGTACCAAATTCTTTTCAAAAACTTCACTGGTGGCTGCTGTTTCATCAGCAACTATATCAGATATAGTGGTGGTTCCTAACTTAGGTCCCATGGCCTTGGCTGTTTCATCAACATGCACCCTTAACTTATGAATTAAATGTTTCGGGGACAGATGTTTACCACTGAGATAAGCTGGACAGTTCGCCTGACAACGACCGCACTCAGCACAGGCATAGCCTTCCATTAAATCCTTCCAAGTAAATTGCTCTAATTTAGCCACACCATATTGTTCAATGCTCTCATCCTCAAAATTGATGGGCTCAATCATACCGCCCCGGGGCTTTAGTGTACGGAAAAAAATATTTAAAGGTGCAAAAACTGGGTGTACGTGTGGTGAGTAACGGAAAAACACCATGAAGCCGGAAGCAAATATTGTGTTGACCCAAAAAGAAACTTGGAATCCAGTTTCCAAACTTGATTCCGACATGCCGCTAAATAAACTGCCAAATAAAGCAGTAGCAGGGGCTAAGGCATAAACACCAGTTGTATCCATTGCGGCTTTAAAGCCAGTTCCTACGAATACAGAGGCAATCAAAATAGTAAGACCAGAAACCATTATTAATATTAAATTTTCTGCGGGTGTCCCAAAGGGCTCTGGATCCAATCTTTCTATCTTGGAGACCCAGCGACGCCAACCTGAATATAAAATTCCTACAATTGCTATAATTCCGAAAATATCAGTCACTAAATAAAACAGAGAATTATTACTAACAAAAGGAATTACAAAACCAGGAAATAATGCGGATAACATAAATTCAACAATTCTTAAACCAGCAATACTAGCACCGAAAAAAATCATGACGTGCATAATGCCGCCCTCGGCCTCATTAAGCACCTTCTTTTGTCCCAGTGCGTTTACTAAGACACCTTTTAACCTCTCCCCAAAATTGTCTGATCGGTCATCTTTCTTGCCCAAAAAAGCTGCATTTAATCGCTCTTGCACGCCTTTAACCATATTAAAAAGGCCAAAAGCAATTATAGCAGCGAATACAAAGATTTTGATCATGTTAAACTCTCCCTTCAATTAATATTTTTATATAAGAACTAGATGCGTTCTTAACACTGTTTTTATTATGCAATGTTCATACCAAGATTGTCCTAGTCATGATTTGATTCGTAAAACCCTTGGTCTTTCGCTAATTAATTAAATATTAGACTTGAAACATTCTTAACAAGTGTGGCATTTTATCAACAGGAATACGGGCCTTGAAATTTAACTTGGTTTTAGCTTTGTCTGTTGCTGCCAGTCATTTACGAATCCTTTCATGACAAAATCCCCAAAATCATGAGCAAATAGGCGCCGTTATTAAAATATTTACAAAAATCATAAAATTTCGTCTTATGCAAAAACAAAACTTACGGTTATTACATTCCTACTGAAATATTTAACCTTGTATTTTTAGTTTCCAAAACGCAACAAGATATTGCGTTTTGGAAACATTCAAAACATTTATATTTCTTTGCTAATTCCATATTTGGCTGCTTTTCGAACAATGGTCGAAGCGTCCACCTTTAATAATTTCGCCATTTGCCTGGTTGTTCTGCACTCAGCATAGGCCTTTTCTAATACTTGTCTCTCAACACTTTCCACTGCATCTTTTAGAGGCATTAAGCCTGAGACTTGTACATTTAAAACCTCCAGATTATCTCCCCTTAAATTTGATGGTAAATCGTCCTTTGTTAGTGTATCTCTGGAGGAAACGACGACTAATCTTTCGATTAGATTCTCTAGTTCCCGAACATTGCCTGGCCAATCATACCGCAGTAAAATATCAATCATGTCCTGGGAGATTCTTTTGTTAAGCTTATATTTTAGGTTAAACATGAGAACAAAATGAGTAATCAGGACCGGAATATCCTCTTTTCTTTCTCTAAGTGGCGGGACATTAACGGGAACTACATTTAATCGATAGTATAAATCCTCTCTGAACTCTTTATTTTGTACCATCTCGAGTAAATTACGGTTTGTACCAGCCAAAATACGTGCATCAATTTTAAGGGGCTTTTCCCCTCCTACCCGGACAATTTCTCGACTCTGCAAAACCCTTAGGAGTTTAACCTGAAGATTCAGCGGCAGATCCCCGATTTCATCCAAGAATAATGTTCCACCCATGGCCAATTCAAAGTATCCCGCTTTACCTTGTTTCTTAGCACCGGTAAAGGCACCATAATCATAACCAAATAATTCTGACTCTAGCAGGTTTTCCGGTATGGCACCGCAATTTACCTTAATAAAAGGTCCATCGTATCGGGTACTATTTTTGTGCAATGTTTCGGCAATTAACTCTTTACCCGTTCCAGATTCACCAGTAATTAAAATGGTTGAATCTACCTTAGCCAACCGCATGATAAGACCCATAAGATCCTTCATTTTTGCTGAATGAACTACCATTTTATCTGAACCAGCATAACGTAAGGTACGCAATTGTTTCTCATAGTGTAAACTTAAACCACGGGCTTGTTCCAATTCTTGTTTTAATAAATTAAGCTCCGTGATATCACGAACATTACTAACCACTCTAAAGATATTGCCGTTTCTATCAAAAACAGGGTTACCAGTGGCTAATGTAGTTTTACCGCTCTTATTTTGTTGAATGATCGTAACGGGTTCCTTGCGTTCTAATACCAATGACGTAACGGATTCAGAGACAATCCCTTCCCTGATGATATCCTTAATATGTCGACCCAAAAAGACGGAGCTATCCACACCGGTTATACGCTCATAAGCTTTATTAACGCGAAGCGTGTAGCCTTCTCCGTTGGTTATATATAATCCATCAAAGGAAGATTCTATAATGGCATCTAGTTCCTGATTTAATTCCTTAACATATTTTAGTTCCCTGGATATTCTCTCCAGTTCGGAAAAATGTTGAAAAACTGCCACGGCACCAAAAATCTTATCCTTTATTTTAACAGGGGATATATTGGAAATAAAGCATTGGTTATTTAGCATGATTTTTTGCATGTGCTCTTCTTTTCCGGTTTGAATCACATTCGTCATGCCACTGTTGGGGAAAAATTCTTCTATGTTTTTACCCTTTACATCCTGGGCTGTCAGTCCTAGAAATCTTTCTGCAGATTGGTTAAATACCTTGATATTCCCTTCTTCATCGACTGATACGATGATATCGTAGATGGAGTTAATGATTGTGTCTAGTTCGCAGGAGATATCCCGATAAAAATCCATGAATACTCGCAGTAAGTCCGTGCGGGTGATTATCCCTATTACTTTATTGCCTTCTACAATTGGCAACCAGTTTAATTCTTGAATTAAGAGACTATCCACATGATCATCGGGATAACCTGTCTTAATCTCTTGTTCCATTAACTCACCAATGGGGGTCAGGATATTAAGTCCTTCACTGACCAATTTATAAATCTGGTTTTTTGTAAAGAGGCCAATAATTTGTCCGTTGTTGTCGATAACCGGTGCTCCATCCAATCCTTGGTTAAGAAAGATTTTAGCAACTTCCTGAGCAGTTTGTTCGGGTGTTAGGGAAATTGGATTGGTAGTCATAATTTCACGAAGCTTCATTGCACCACCCCCACTAACCTTAACACAATTTTACGGGAAATGAAATGCAATCTTTTTCTGAAAAATGTGACAATATTCGACATTTTTCGTTTGATCGCAAAGCCTAATTAAAAAGGGAGTGTCGCTTGCTATATGCAGTAGTGGCGACACCCTCTTTACCTTGTTGCATTTATTTCGCTTCTTTTTCTTCCTTGGCTTTCTTAATGACCATTTCTGCTTCACGACCAGAGAACTCTTCGTAACTAGCAAATTCCATTGTGAAGGAGCCACGGCCTTGGGTCATAGATTTTAAGTCGATGGCATACCGATACATTTCTGATAAAGGAACTTGAGCTTTGACGATCACATTCTTACCCAGGGCTTCGGTACCCAGCACACGACCTCTTTTGGTATTAAAATCACTGATGATGTCACCCATGAAGTTCTCCGGAACAGTAGCTTCAACGTTTTGAATAGGCTCTAATAAAACCGGACTGGCTTGGTCACATCCCTTTTTAAAGGCTAGATGTGCTGCAATCTTAAAGGCCATTTCTGATGAATCCACCGGGTGATAAGAACCATCATATAACGTGGCTTTTAGACCGGTTACAGGGAAACCTGCCAAAACTCCTTCTTCAAGGGCCTCTCTAAGTCCTTTTTCTACGGCTGGGAAAAAGTTTCTGGGTACTGCTCCACCAAATACTTCTTCTCCGAAAACAAAGTGTTCATCGGTTGGTTCAAAACGAATCCAGGCATGACCATATTGACCACGTCCACCGGATTGTTTTTTATGCTTACCTTCCACTTCAACCTTTTTACGTATAGTCTCACGGTAAGGTACTCTTGCTTCCTCCAGTATTACATCAACGCCATATTTTTTCTTTAGCCGATCAACCATAATTTGGGTCTGGGCCTCACCCATGGTAATTAGCAATGTTTGTTTGGTTTCCGTATTTTTCTGGACCTTAACGGTAGGATCTTCTTCCATTAATTTAAATAAGGCATCGCCTAGTTTGTCTTCGTCATTTTTACTCTTAGGCATAACAGCGATGGTTAGGGTTGGCTGAGGGAAATTAATACCTTCTAATAATTCAGGCTTATCTTTGTGAGCCAGGGTATCTCCTGTGGAAGTATCCTGAAGTTTAACGAGTACGGCTAAATCTCCGCAGGGTACAACGTCGGTTGATACAGTTGTTTTACCACGCACATAAAGAATTTGACTAAGTTTTTCAGGTTTTTCTTTGGAAGCATTGACAATAGGGGAATCATTTTTTAATTGTCCTCTAAACACTTTTATGAAATTCATTTTTCCAACATAGGGGTCGGCAATGGTCTTAAATACCAGGGATGAAACCGGACCATCTTCCACCTGTGGTACAGGGAAGTATTCCGCCAAGAAATCAAGTATTTGAGACACACCAATATTTTTTGTAGCACTGCAAGCTAGAATTGGCACCACTTTACCCATAGCCAAAGACTTACGGAAACCATCATTTATTTCATCGACGGTTAGTGCTTCACCTTCAAGGTATTTCATGGTAAGATCATCGTCACCCTCAGCGGCAGCTTCTATAAGGGTTTCATAATAGAGTTCTAGTTGATCCGCTAAGTCATCCGGTACAGTAATTTCCTTACCCTTTCCTTCTCCTTCGAAGGCTTTTTGTCCCATTACATTTATGACACCTTTAAAATCATTAAAGGAACCAATGGGTAATTGAATGGGTACGAAATTGGCTTGAAATTTATCCTTTAATTCATCGACTACCTTGTCAAAGTTCGCATTTTCACGATCCATTTTGTTAATAACCACTATCTTTGGTAAGTTTGGTGCCATTTCCCAAATAGTTTCGTGCTGTACTTGAACACCATCTACCGCAGATACCACAAAGAGAGCGCCGTCCGCAACACGTAAAGAGCCTTTAACTTCACCAATGAAATCAGAAAATCCTGGGGTATCCAGTAAATTTATTTTCGTGTTATTCCATTCAACCGGGACCAGACTTGTGTGGATGGTCATTTTGCGTGCGGTTTCTTCAGGGTGGTAATCAGAAACAGTTGTTCCGTCATCTACTCTGCCAAGTCTGGAAAGAGTACCGGTATTAAACAACATAGCTTCTACCAAAGATGTCTTGCCAGAACCGCCGTGGGCCACCACTGCAACATTTCGGAGTTGGTTGGATTGGTAATTTTTCAAAGTTCAGGCCTCCTTTTGTAAATAATGGTATCCCTAATTGGTAATTTATATACCCTTACCCATTATTTGTTGAAATATGAGTATGTAGGTAATTGAAAATAAAATTATGTTAACATTTCTACAAGTCTAATCCAAATCCTCTTAATTTAACGAAAATTGCATTAAAATTTTTAGAAAAGCTTGGCACGCGCCAAATTTATAGCGCGAGCCAAGCTTTTCTGTCTTATGCTTTCTGATCGTGTTATAAAGTGATTTTCACTCCGTCTTCTTTTTCATACAGAAGGGTTGTCAATCATACATATAATTAAAGATTATCTGGCTTGCCAGTACGAAAGGAAAATGGACATGTCTCGACAATCCTTTGTGACCGGTGCTTTAATCCTGCTATCTGCTAGTTTTATCAACCGAGTAATTGGTTTTATTTATCAAATGGTTATTATACGATTAATTAAACCAGAAGGCGTAGGCTTGTTCAACATGGTTTTTCCCATCTATATACTGGTGATGGTACTGGCCAGCATGGGAATACCAGTGGCAATTGCAAAACTGGTGGCAGAGGAGGTTGCACGAAACAATATCCGAGGGGCTAATCGAATATTTAAAATTTGTTTATCGATATTAATTGTTTCTAGTATCTTTTTTACAACGTTGTTAATCCTTTGCGCCCCGCTTTTAACAAAATACTTGTTTCCAAATCCAAAGGTTTATTATATCTTTCTTTGTCTTGTACCTGGCATAATTGTAGTAGCAATTTGTTCAGCCTTTCGTGGTTATTTTCAAGGTTTGCAGCAAATGACGCCAACAGCTATAACACAAACTCTGGAGCAGATCGTGCGGGTGGTTACTGGCCTATTTATAGCCTATCTTTTATTACCAAGGGGGGTGGAATTCGCCGCCATGGGGGCAGCCCTAGGTGTTGTTATAGGAGAACTAACCGGTTGCCTAACGATGATATATCTTTACTTTAATCGTCAGAGACCCTATTCTGTAGGACCAAATATTTATCCAGAGCCAGTCAAAACTACCTTCACTCGTATATTCAGCCTAGGTATACCTGTTACTTTGACAAGATTCTTTAGCACATTAATATTGTCTGTGGAAGCGGTATTAATCCCTCAGAGATTGCAGGCAGCAGGCATGTCCGTAAGTGATGCAACCTCGGCATATGGCCAATTTGTTGGTATCGCTGAGGCTTTATTATTTACTCCTTCCATGATCACCATTTCCTTAGCCACAGCACTAATACCTGCTATTTCAGATGCCCTAGCCCTAAACAACTACCGATTAGTCCAAAACCGAACCTCCAAGGCATTACGCATTACTTTTTGTGTCGGGTTTCCCTGTATAGCGGTCTTCCTTTTGCTTCCCAAGGAAATGTGTGGTGTGCTTTTCGGCTATGCAGATGCAGGAGTTATATTAGGTGCTTTTGCCATAGGAGCTCCCTTTTTATACTTTCAACAAACAACAACGGGTATTTTACAAGGAATGGGTCAAGCTATGATACCTTTTAAAAACATGATAGTTGCCTCGATTATTAAAATTCTTGGACTATATTACTTAATTACTTTGCCTCAATTTGGTGTCTTAGGTGCTGCCTATTCCATGAATATTGGTTATATCACCATGGCATTTTTAAATTACCTCAATTTGCGTAAATTAATTGGTTATCAAATTAATTGGTCCCATGATATCGTAAAACCTTTTTTAGCAGCATTCGGTATGGGATTGGTTATTTGGCAGGTAAAATCATTTTTATCATTTTCACCTTTATTTACTTTGTTAGTTGCCTTGCCGGCAGGATGCATTTCTTATCTTTTCTTTCTGTTTTTATTAGGGGGAATTCACCGGGATAATATTAGGTTTATAAAAAATATAATTGACAAACGCACCTAAGAAATATGGTTTTTTCGCCAAAATCTTAGCAAAATATTATTTGCAGAAATATCACAAACTATCATTAGAAATTTCCCTGAACCAAGCTTCAGTGATAGCCTTTTCTTTTACCGCCGAAATGCTGTCCCAGGCTACGATTCACACAAACTGAATTCCTGTGCGAAAGAATATTCGGCGAAAAAATTTACGAGGAGGAATCGTCATGGGTCGGGATAAAGTTATGAATTGGAAAATGAAGCATTATGCTGCTAACCAGCAAGGCGTTGAGGGTTTAATTTTAGGGGAACATAGTGACTATGGAAACTTAACTTCCCGTCAATGTGGCAACTTTGTAAAAATCGCCTTAGAAAGAGCCAATGAATTAGTATAATTGTATAAAAAAGAAGTGTCGCAGCGACTTATTAGTATGCGGCACTTCTTTTTATTATCTATATCTTGGTCGGCAGCCAGCCGATCATTTTGTTTTTAAAGGAGTAATCCGTTAGATCTAAAAGTAAGGGTGTTATGGATACATACCCATTGTTTATAGCAGCTGCATCGGTTTCTACATCATCATCATCAAGATTGTATGGTTCCCCAGCCATCCAAAAATAAGTCTTACCTCTGGGATCCACTCTTTGATCGAAACATCTAATATACCGGCGGCGAGCCAATCGAGTAGCTTTCATGCCCTTTCCGTCATAGTTATTCGGTATATTTATATTTAACAAGGTTCCTTCTTTAAGGGGATTTTTTGCAATTAATGGGATAAATTCCTTCATAAATTCCGCTGCTGGTTTGTAGTTGAGCTTATCCCAAGCTGCCAAAGAGACTGCAATGGCTGGAACATGGTTAATGATGGCTTCATAGGCCGCAGAAACTGTGCCAGAATAGAGTACATCCGTTCCTAAATTAGGACCTAAGTTAATGCCAGAAACAACTAAATCCGGTGGTTCAGGTAGTAGGGATTCCAAGCCCAACTTAACACAATCCGCAGGGGTTCCGTCAACCAACCACCCCTTGGCATGACCGGACTTAAACTGGTAGTCCTTTGCCCTGAGGGGACGAGTTACCGTAATACCATGTCCGCAGGCACTCCTCTCACGATCCGGTGCCACTACGTAAACCTCGCTGGTTATCTGCTCCAGAGCCTTTCTCAGTTCCCCGATACCATCAGCATAAATGCCATCATCGTTGGAAATTAGAATGCGCATTTACAACCTCCTAAGTTTCATAGATAGAAATTGTCATATTACCGTTTTTATCCTTTGTTAGGCCAAAAATTATTTGTTTTTCCTTTAGTGTACGATTTAGAAAATCTACAATTTTATACATTTCTGCATAATTGGAAAAACTCCTTTGGGCAATTAATTCGAGCTTGTCAGAACCTTTGCTTTCAGAACTCATAATATTCCTCCAATTTTACTTATAACCGTTGGTTGTTGGGGTCAAACCCAGCCGTCAGCCCTCATCTTTTTGCCTGTCCTTCTCTGGAATCTTTTCAAAGGAGCTCTGGCCCTTAGGGTGATGGCTGACGGCTAGACCCCAAAGACTATCTCTTAAGAATGAGGCTCAGTGCTTCGGCACGTGATGCCTCGTTCTTTTTGAAAATACCCCTCACCGCAGAGGTAACAGTATGAGCACCTGGGGATCTGACGCCTCGCATGGACATACAGAGGTGTTCCGCCTCCACTACTACTAGAACACCGTAGGGATTTAGACGGGACATGATAGCATCAGCAATTTGTGTGGTTAGCCGTTCCTGAAGTTGGGGCCGGCGGGCATAACCGTTGGCTAGTCTGGCCAATTTAGATAATCCCGTTACCTTGCCATTCCTTGGTATATAACAAACATGAGCTTTGCCCGTGAAGGGAATTAAGTGATGCTCACACATACTAAACAGTTGGATGTCCTTTACCAACACCATTTCCTCATGTTGTTCTGAAAAGGTTTTGTCCAGATGTTCTTGGGGATCTTCTGCTAGTCCAGAAAAAATTTCCTGGTACATTTTTGCTACCCTGGCAGGGGTTTCTACAAGCCCTTCTCTATTAGGGTCCTCTCCGATGGCCTCAAGTATCATTTTCACAGCCTTTTCGATTTTTGGTAAATCGAACATTGTCTCAGCTCCTTAAAGTTGCCCCATCATCAAATGAGTTTGTGGGATAACCCTCACATTTTTTAGTGTCTTAAGTGCTTGCTCTTGTAATAAGAGAAGTGCATGGTTGTCCAAGGGAGCAATGCCTCCCTTGGGTGTTACAGGTTGTAATACTAATTCCATATTCCGGTTTATGTTTTTTATTAGTTCAACAACTTGTTCCAACTCGGCAAAGCTAGTAGCAGAAGAAACCACTACCTTAACGTAAACATCTTTTTGGGAAGCAACTTGCAAAAACTCCTTGTGCAGCTCCCAGGGGGTTTTTTCTCTGGTTGAACTGAATAATTTAATATCCATACTGATTATGTCAATTCGGTTAATTATTGAAGCTAATTTTTCCGGCAAAGTACCATTGGTTTCCAAAAAAATTCCCCGTTTGGTTCCCTGAACATGAGGAACCAATTGAGCAATATAATCGGTGTGTAATAGTGGTTCACCACCTGTAAGACTCACCGAGTGATGACTTTCTAAATTATAATAATGCTTAATTAGTTCAGCCATCCTTACTGGTTCCACAGGATTTTTGATTTGTATGAAGTCCCTTAGACCTGGCGTCTTTTCTAAGACAAAGTGCTCGGGTTTAGTATTTGTCGGTGTATCACAAAAAGCACAATTCAAATTGCAGCCTGTAAACCGTACAAATACTTGTCTTGTACCAACGTAAGGACCTTCTCCCTGTACCGAAGAAAAAACCTCTTGAAACAACTAACTTACCCCCCTAACCTTACACCTTGCCAAACGGATGCTTTCTATTTCCTTTTTATATTTCTGGGCTATTAGGTCACCAAAGGGGAGTATTTCATCTGTTGACAAGCCTAGATCAGCCAGGCCAATGGTTGGTACAGGTGTATTTTGGGAAGAAACATTTAACCCAGTATGAATCATGGTAGATACCGGACTAGCTGTAGCAATGGATACAGATAATTTTAAGTTGTCTTTATATAGATCATCGCCACTGCGAGAAAATTTGATACCCATTCTATCTTCAATGATTTCCTTAATGATTGCAATAAAAAGTCTTTGACGAATAACCGTACTCTCTAAATGATGGTCAAAGTGTTCAATAATAAAATGCAGCATGTCTTCGCTAAAAATAGGGGAATTTGCACGAACATCCGCTAAATCCACCATTTCAGTTAAGGCCACCTGACAGTCCCCCCGGAAACAAAGAATACTATCTCCCTGGAGGCCATAATTGCGAAAGGCAAAAAGAGAAGACAACTGAGTACCATCATATTTTAATGGTGCTTTGAGAACCTGGACTAGCAAGCTATTTCCCTCCCGAATTAGTTTCGAATAAGCTTAGGGGCAAATCTATATTTTGCTTGCGAAAGGCCCGCATCAAACGAAGACAACTTTCACATTTGCCGCACATTTGGGTAGACCCATGATAACAACTCCAAATCAATTCCCAGGGTAATCCTAACCGAACTCCCAAGGCTACGATTTCCTTTTTATCCAAACGTCCTGTATAACTTAAGACTTTAACTTTATTCGCAGTGGAATAAAACATGGCGGCAGTTGCTGCCGCGGAGAATTCCGGCGTGTTATCGGCAAAAGTCACAGCTTCTTCACGGTTAAACCCTGTAATGACGAGCTCACAATTAAGCGTTTCGGCAAAACAGGCAGCAATGTTGACAAATAATCCGTTGCGATTTGGCACCCAAACCGCAGCAGCGTTTTTTGTGGCTAAATCACCCAGGTCCAAATCCTGAGCTGCTGGCTCTGGCAACTGACAATCTTGATTAACCAATGCTGTTTTGGTGACTTCCGCCAACCAAGGCAGTTCAATAACTTGAAAGGGTATATTGTAGTATTCGGCTAATTTACCTGCAGCCTCTATTTCACGTCGGGCAGCACGCTGACCATAGTTTATGGTCAGTGCCAATCTTACATCTCCCTCTGTTTGGGCATAGGCTAGATTTACCGCTGAATCCAACCCCCCGGAAAGTAAAACGATACTATTCATCAAAAATCCTCCCGATAGGTAGCATACGCATCGGGAGATTCCCAAACAGAAACCTCTTTAAGCCTTACACCTTCCCTAATATTTCTTACCCTTTGAGCTAATGCCTGGAAAATATAGTAGGATATGTTCTCCGCTGTAGGGTTTACCCCAGCTTCTCCAAAGCCAGGTAAATCATTTAAATAACGATGATCAAATTGATCCACAATGGCAGCAAGTTGTTTTTTAATATCCTTAAAATCAACTAACATACCCAGTTCGTTGAGACGATGACCAAAGACCTTAACTTCAACGGTCCAAGTATGTCCGTGGAGATTTGCACAATCACCTGGATACCCATATAGAACATGGGCGGCGGAGAATTTACTCTTTACTGTTAATTCGAACATTTGTCTTCCTCCCTTAAAAATAGTATTTCTCCCGGCCCTAAACTTTACTATATTCTCCCCAACTTCCATTCTCCCTGCTAAAAGGCAAAAAAAATAGCCATCATTTGGCTACTAAACTGCCAAACCAAAGGCTTTCTCATAACATGCAGCGGCTTCTCTCATTTTACCCTGATTAATTAATAGATCTGCCCTAAGCCCCCAGGCCCGGTAATTCTGGGGTTCAAGATCCAAAATTTTCATTACAGTATGAAGGGCTTCTTGTATACGTCCTAAACTTTCTAAGCAAACACAATAATTTAAGAGGAAGGTACAATTTTCGGGGGAAAATTTTAAGGCCATTTCATAGTTTTCCAATGCCTCTTTCGGGTTGTCGATATCTCCATAGCAAATTGCTAGATTGTTGTAGAGAGTAGCATCATTGGGATAGGCTTTGATAGCACTTTTATAACAATCAATTGCATTCGAAGTCCTCTTCATAAACCTGTAACAGGATGCCAGGTTGCTTAACAAAGTAATATCTTGCGGTAAATACTGACGAGCAACTTCATAACAAGCAAGTGCTTCTTCGTATCGCTCCAGATGGAATAAACTATAACCTTTATTATTTAGCAGTTCTGGACTGTTAATTCCCTTAAATTGAGCCTCAATGTAATAGGCTAAGGCTTCCTGGTGCTGATTAAGCTTGCTTAAACAAATACCAGTATTAAACAAAATAGCTGAATCACTATCTAAAACCATGGCTTGCTTAAAACAAGCAAGGGCTTCACGATATCTTCCATTCTCCAAGAGATAAAGCCCACTGTTGTTAAATTCAGAAGTATGATCCTCAGTTGGGGCAGCATAACATGCAGGTAATTCCTCCCGCAGCTCTAAAATTTCACTTTGTTCCCAATGATTCGGTTTAAGACCCCTATTTTTAGACCGCTCCAACCAATAAATAAAACTTCCCGGCCCAAGACCAGAGGCAGCCTTTTTACAATGTAAGGCGGCTTGATCAATTTGACCTAGTTTTAGATAAATGCGACTGGCCTGTAAGTGTAAATCCAGATTATCTTGATCGATTGCTATGGCTTTCTCAAGGGAACGCAATGCTAACTTACCGGCCCCGGTTGCTTCATACAGACAGGCTAGATTTTGAAAAAAATTTATCCTTATTAATGTTTTTAATAGTATCTCCTTAAAGCTCAACATTCAGCACCGCTCCTTTATTAATATTTAAACTAAACTTCTCGGGCGGAGCTTCGTATTCCTTCCACTTATTACCATTTTCGTGCGTCAAATCAATCTCAAATGTGACAATATTCTTTTAAATTAAATCGTTAATTTAGATTCCAATAGCGAAGTCTAAGGTGTATATTATAGGTAGAAACCATGAGGGGTGATATTATGCAAGGAATGAAAGCCCCAGACAGAGAAATTGAGCATTTTCAAACTGTATTGGAAGACTTAATTAAACACTCCCTTTGTCTGGTAAAGCATGTGTTGTTCCCCAATTGTGTATATCTAACTTCCACACAGCACAATAACGAAGTAGAAGAAGAAAACTTTTATTTAATTTTCCAATTTAAAAAGGACCGGGGGGGCTTACCCCAGGCCAAAATTCATTATATCCAAATACCACTGTCATTAAGACAACAAAATCTTGGTACACAGGTTTATCAGTTATTAGAAAATTATCTTAGAACGAGTGGTTGCCTTTCCATTGAGTTGGAGGCCAAGGTCAATACCTTGGACCCCAGAGACAATTCGGTTGGCTTTTGGGGTAGACAGGGTTTTTTACCCAGTGTACATTACGCCTTTGACGATGAAAACTTTCCCATGACCAAGAGATTGGTGTAAAAACACAAGGGGACGGTTCTTCTGTGTTGTTCCCATGGGAACAACACAGAAGAACCGTCCCCTTGTGTTTTTGGCCATTTTTTATCCCTTAGCTTTCTTCTCGTCAATATATTTCACAGCACTTAAAGCTGCTACCTGACCCTCCCCGGTTGCTTTACTTAATTGATAAGGTGCACCTGTACAATCCCCCGCAGCAAAAACTCCTGGTATGTTTGTGGCACCTGTACGATCCACATTAATTCCTTTAGTGGAAAAATCAAGACCTGGTACCAATTGATCAGGTAAGACGGAATCACGAATGATGAAGATACCGTCTGCATGAATTTCACCACTGTCTAAAGCAACACCCGTGGCCCATATTTCTCCGATAATTCTTAAAGGTTTACCAATAACCACTTTAATACTTTTATCAATCTGAATTCCCTGCGCATCCTGTTCTTTAACCTGGGAAACCAAAGTAACCTCTGAAGCCAATTCTGCTAAGAAGTTTGCTTCTTCTAACCCCTCTTTATTATAGGCCAAAATGATAACCTTTTTTCCTTTATACAGAGGTCCGTCACAGGTGGCACAGTAACTAACCCCTCTCCCCAGGTATTCAATCTCTTGCTCAATTGGTTTGATGGTGCTGACCCCACTGGCAAGAATAACCGTTTTCGCCGCATAGAATTTATCCCGGGATTGTAGAGTAAAGCCATTTTGATCTGGATAAACTCCGGTAATCTTACTTTGGCTGATTTTCAAACCCATTGCTGTTACATGTTGCAAAAACCTTTGACGAAGCTCTTCGCCCTTTATATTGTGAAACCCAAGATAATTATCGATATGTGGTGCATGGTGCAGTTTAGGGCTGCACAAATCTGTACCAAAGATAGCAACTTTCTTCTTCCGAATCGCCCCATTTATTGCAGCAGATAGGCCCGCCGGCCCACAACCAATAATGGCAATATCAAAAGTATCAACTACATTCATATCTTTACTCATAAATTTCACCTTCCTGATTTTTTTATTATTCTTTCCCGGCAGGTTTTTTCTAACACTATCAGAAAATATAAGATTTTAGTGTATAACTAAAATTTATCTGGTGAAATTAATACAAATGGCTAGGGAGGTGTTTATTTTAATGACAAAGGATAATAGAAATAATTATCAATTAGAAGAAGAAAAGCATGATGATCGGGGCAAAAAATTTGTTCATGAACCAACTGGCTCTGCCACCCATATTCATGTCGATGGTAAGTGGGAGCATGACTTTTATGATCATAACAGCAATAAAGATCGCTCAGGCGGCACCGGAGATAATCCATTGGCTGAATAAAACAGCACCCCGAAATTCGGGTTGCTGTTTTATTCAATTTTGGCACATGGTTTATATTAAACGGTTGGTTTTCTGACTCGAAACTCCGCACCTAAATCTTCCGCAATGGCACGACAGGCCCCTACATCTACCCCCGGCCATTCAACCACAGATAAAATAACCCGGGGAATCACCCCTACACATTTTCGTGCAAATTCCAACATAGCAAAATAAGCATTCTCACCATCTACAGGCTTGCATATTTCCGTATAAACGGCAGCATTTTGAGCATTTAAAGAAATTGACATAATATCAACTAATCCAACTAACTCAGGGGCAACATTATGCCCATAATAACGATTAGCCTGACCATTTGTATTGATGCGAATGCATTTAGCACCCATTTCTTTGAGTTTTTTAGCAACCGCTTTAACAACATCCAGCCTTATCAAGGGTTCGCCGTAACCACAAAAAACGATCTCTTGATACTGCCCGGGATCTTTTACTGTTGCTAAGACCTCCTCGATCGTGGGTTCTTTATTTAACCATAAATTAAAACCAATTCCCGAGGGTGTTTCGCGAATACAAAAAGCACATTTGTTTAAACAGCGGTTTGTAACATTTAGATATAATGTTTCACCAATTTGATAACTTAAGATAAATTCCCTATCCATATTGTCTTCCTTTCTTTTATGGCATAAACATAAGTTTGCCACATAAAAATATGTTAAATAGTGTTAGGAGGTAAAAAATATGGCTTTTAAGCAAGATGTCCCAAGGACTCCCATGTTAAATTTTCCTTCAATTTTTCGTGGAACCTTAGTTGCTTTAGGCTTTTCATTGGTTTTTAGTGTACTGGCCGGGTTAATCTATTATTTTACGAATGCTCCCGAAAAATCGATGTCTTGGGTTTCCATCCTTATCCTTTTTTTGAGTGTTTTACTAGGTGCTGGTTATGCTGCAAAAAGGACTCGCAGCAAAGGGCTTTTTAATGGCCTTGGCGTAGGAATAATGACCTTTATCATAATTTGGCTATTAGTTGGTTTGTTTTTGCCCGGAAGTGTGTTATTTCCCAGTGCCCTTGGAAAATTAGTATTGGCTCTTGCAGCCGGTGGACTAGGTGGCATACTAGGTATCGGTTTAACCTCTTAGCCTACTAAGGGGTTTTCTCTTTATAAATCGGATTATTAAGCCTTTGCTAAAGGTAAGGTCACAATAAAGGAACTACCCTTGCCAGGCTCCGAATAAACCGATATTTTTCCACCATGGTTATCAACAATTTGATAGCTTACCGGAAGTCCTAAACCTGTACCCTCGGGACGGGTTGTGAAAAATGGCTGAAACAGCCTTGGTATATTCTCTTTATTAATGCCAATACCTGTATCAATAAAAGATACGGATATAGCCTTATTATTTTCAATGTACTGAGCGAAAACTCTAAATTCTCCCCCGGTTGGCATGGCGTAAATAGCATTCGTTGCCAAATGCAAAAACACCTGTTTTATCTGATCCTCATCTAATATCATTAGCGGCAACTGGTCATTGTAATCCTTAATAATTTTAATTCCTTTAATATTTGCTTCTCCCTCAACCAATAAAAGCACTTGATCTAACATTGCAGGTAAAGAGGCAAAGCTGAGATTGGGGGTTGTCCTCCGGGCTAATAACAATAATTCTTTGATGATACTATTAATCTGTTCGATTTCCTTTAAAATAATATTAATATGTTGCCTTGCAGGATCATCCTGGGAAAATCGCTGTTCGATTAATTGTACCAAACCTTTTATAGAAGTTAGGGGATTACGAATTTCATGGGCTGTTCCAGCTGCCAACTCTCCTATCATAGCAAGCTTTCCCCTCTGACTTAAATGTCTGCTTAAAAAGGCTTGTTCAGAGACCTGACAGGCAATTAAAAGCGCTCCCTCCTGTTGTCCCAATTCATTCAGTATTTTTGTAGTACTTAGATACATATAGACAACTTCCTGAGCATCTTGATAATTGTAATATTGTTCATGAAACTCTTCATCCCTTTGCAGGGTTTGGGCAAGAAAAAATAAAGGGGTATCCGCGGGATATGTATTTTGCAATATGTTTATTTGACTCTCACCAGGAGAGACGCCGGATATTTTCCTGGCAAAATGGTTAAGCAGAATAATTTTGCCAGTTTGGTCCACGGCAATGATTGCCATGGATAGGTCCTCAAACAATTTAAGTCCTTTGTGGCTACTTAAATCATGGTCAACCCTTTTAAACTTCCATAACATAAAAAACACGATGCCAGTCACAAAAATTAAATTTAAAAAAAAGTAAACATAACGATTAAGATTATAATTTTCATAAGTCCATTGTGATACACCTAGAAATAATATTATGCAAATAAAAAGCTGAGCCAGCGAAGACACCCTCTTCCAAGCAATAACCAATATTATTTAACTGGTAAATTTGTTATATAATGTAAAATGCGACTATAATATCCGTAAGTCCTGCATAAAAGTAAATGTTTTTACATTTTTTTAAAAAGAATAAGGCAAGCCACCCGGCCTGCCCTATTCTCAACTCCAAATTTTTAATAAAAAAGAACGTATAAAATTGGGAAGCCGTACAAAGTACACACGCATTCCTTTCACCCCTCTTTAATCTGAATTCCTTATTATTGTATTAGTTTGGGGTCAATATTGTGCATCTGTGTAACAATATGACGTCTTAGCGTAAAAAATACCATGCAGAAAAAATTTGCTAGAATTTCGGTATTTTTACTTTACTAATCATTAACCAAGATAATAACAACATAACCATGGGAAGTACTAAAATAGGTAATTTTCCAGAGGAAATGATTAATAGTGCCACCGTACCGCCAGCTGCGGTGATGGGGACACCCATAAAACTTCCAGAAAATGTACTAACATTAAATCTTGCTAGTCGCAACGCACCACAGGTAACAAAGGCCAAAGAAATAGCTAACCCCCAGTAGCCCCAATTCGATAATTGTAAGGCGTATGCTAAAATAGCCGGTGCCACGCCAAAGGATACAAGGTCTGATAGGGAATCTAATTCCTTACCAAACTCAGAAGAAACATTAAGTTTTCTTGCAACTTTGCCATCCAAATAGTCCATAACACCAGCTAAGAGCACCATCATACCACCTTGAATGTACTCTTGATCCAATGCCAGAACTAAGGCAAAGACACCAAATAATAAATTGCCCAGTGTAAATAAACTGGGTATGTGTTGACCTTTCATCGGGAACCTCCCCGTAATATTTTAAGATACTGCCTTATGCATTACTTTATTTTAGCACTGTCTACCATTTAGTGAAAGGGGTGGGGAGATTATTTTCCAACATTCAACCATTTATTTACTTTGTTGGAAATTTCTATCCAATTGTCCCGAATATGATGTGCTACTGGCAGAGAATTAAAAAATTTATGTCCGTATTTTCTTTCGGCCAAGCGACTATCCAATACCACCACGACTCCCCTATCTTTTGGTCCCCGAATCAGACGACCAAAGCCTTGTTTAAATTTGATAACTGCCTGGGGGATTTGGTATTCCATAAATCCATTTTTCCCTAAGCGAGATAATTTTTGCAGCCTTGCTTCGGTAACCGGATGGTTTGGGGGGACAAAGGGCAGTTTTACAATAATTACGCAGGACAATGCATCACCGGGTATATCGACGCCTTCCCAAAAGCTTGCGGCACCAAATAAAACAGTTCTTTTTCCTTCCATAAATTGCTCCACCAAGCGGCTTCGACTGCCATCCAGTTCATGACCAAGTAAACAAATATCCTCAGCTTCATATTGCTGTTTTAGCCGCTGATAGGTCTCCCTTAGGGAACGATGGGAAGTGAATAGCACAAGGGTACGACCTGCCGCTGCTAAGGAAATTTGAAAAATAGCCTTGGCTAAAACATCATGATAATCCTTACCAACCGTTTGTCCCGGCTGTGGTATATTCCTGGTAACGCATAAAAGAGACTGTTCACCGTAATTAAAGGGTGAGCCCAGTTGTTTTTCCAAAACATTATTTGGCGACAGACAATCAAGCCCAATGCTTTTTTGATAATGTTTAAAATTGCCGTCCACGGAAAGGGTTGCCGATGTTAAAATAACTGGCCTTGGCTCAGAAAACAATTTTTCGTACAACAGCGGCCCAACGTCAATGGGAGCAGATCTCAATATCACCTCGGGTGAACTGCCGCCCCCTTCAACCCAGTAAACTTGGTCATCTTCGTAATTCCTACAGATTAATTCAAGATTATTACTGAGGTCTTGACCGATGGAGGCCCAGGAGGATAAATCCCGAATGATACCGGGTGTATCTCCAGTAACCGATCTCTCTTCAAGTTGGTCTGACATTTTTATTAATACCTGACAAAGGGTTCGCAGATTTACTAATAAATTATCCAATGCGGAATCCACTGCGGGGGGTAAACTGGGACTACCTTCTAGTTTTCCCTCCTGGACAAATCGCATACTTGAGCGGCCTTCCGCGTTATTCGCAGTAAAATTGAGCCAATTTGTGAGTAGTTCAAAAAAGCTTTGGGCAGCCTCACGGGTTTTCTGTTTTGCATCATTGCCTTTGACGATTAGCCTTTGCCATAATTCATTTTCATCAAGGAATAAAACTTGATCTACCCTTTTCTGAAGTTTTGTAACGGCAGCTAACCATCGCACAACTTCTAATCGGGTGGCTGATCTACCCAAGTGATCTGTGGCACAGCTTTCCAGGTGATGGGCCTCATCAATAATTAAAGAGCCGTAGGAGGGCAAAATCATATTATCCGCATTCGCGTCACTAAGCAGCAAGGAATGGTTAACGATCACGATATCTGCCCGTTCTGCCCTACGCCTGGCAGCCATAAAGAAACATTTTTCTTTAAAGTAACTACAACGGTTACCCAGGCAGCCATGGCTTTCACAGCAAATACGATACCAATATTCTAGATCCTGGTAACTTAAGATCAGATCCGCTTTATCACCTATATTGGTTTTGTATAGCCAAATGAGAATTTTGGCTAAAAAGGCTGCTTCTTCCTGGGTATGGTTGGTTTCCTTCATTAAAGATTGCCAGCGTCGAAGGCATAAATAGTTGCTGCGACCTTTCATAATGGCAGCCTTAAATTCATAATTGGGTAACTTTTCTAGTATAGGAATATCCTTATTCCATAATTGTTCCTGCAAATTAATGGTATGGGTAGAAATAATTACACGCTGATCCTTTTGTTTGGCCCAGGCTATGGCAGGCACTAAATATGCCAGGGATTTCCCAGTACCAGTACCAGCCTCCACTAAGACTATTTTATCCTCATTAAGGCCCTTGATGACATACTCCATCATCTCACATTGCTGGGATCGAAAATGAAAGCCAGGCAAGGTTTTTTCCAGCAACCCCGCCTCACCCAGGACAGCTAAACAATGTTCCTGATTTAAATTACCTTCTTGTTCCGGCCGATGTTCCTTAGGCTTATCATCCTCTTTAGCCCCTGGTGAGGGGGCTGTGATTTTTCTGTTCGGGAATAATTTGATCATTTGACTGCTCAAGGTTTGCAACACAGGATGCCACGTAGAACTGGCTTGACTCAAAAGTTGGCTTAATTGCCAAATGATGTCTGGTTCAAATTCTCGGCATTGATCGAGTAATTTTAGCAGCAGGCCAGCACAACCCCTGGCATCGTCAAGGGCTCGATGCTGGTTTGGTATCAATATATTCAGGTCATTACATAGCCTACCCAGACGATGACTGGAAGCATTGGGCATGATATATTTGGCCAGTTCAAGGGTATCGTAAAGTGTATTTAAGAGTGGTTGCTTTGCTGCTGCGGTTAAAAAATCGTAATCAAATTTGACATTGTGGCCCAGCAACGGGTAATCTTCAATAAAACTTAGTATCTGGGGCATGATTTCCTGAATATCAGGGGCATTGACAAAGTCCTGATCATTTATGCCAGTAAGGCGTTTTATCTTAACCGGCAAGATACCCCTGGGCCGAACCAGGGAGGTAAAATATTCGCTTTCCTGGCCGTCAATTATTTTGACCAGGCCCACTTCAATTATTTCGTCCTGCAAGCAGTTTAGCCCCGATGTTTCCAGATCCAATGCCACAAAGGTTAGCATACCTGATACCCCCAGTACTTAACTAAGAACATAATTGGTCAAAATAATTATACATAAGTGAGCAACTTACGTATAGCTCTTTTGCTATAATATATGTATATAGATAAAGGTAGGGAGGTTAACAAATGGATATTCACGAAGCACTGCGTCTTTTGGAAGATACACTGGGACATGCCTTTATTAAAAAAGAAGTACATAAAATTGATGGTTGGAATCCAGAATCCAGTATAAATTTGCATCCCTTGGTTTTACTTTGGTATAAAATCAGGGAGGAGTCGGGCTTTACAGAATTGACCGATGCTCAACCAAATTCTCAGAGATCAAGGGAGTTACTGACCTTGGCAGATCTGATCCAAAATGTAAAAGATGATCCTGGATTTCCAAGGTTGCAGGGTTTGCTAAGGGATTTAGAACATTGGGAAGATGCAATCGCTCAAATGAGAGAATTAAAAGCCTAAATCAATAAAGCTATGGCATCCGCTTGGAAGGACCATGGGCCGTGGTTTTTTATGACATTATTTGCCTGTATGACTTCTTTGTAGTAGAATAATGAGAGTTATTGACAAAGGAGGCGCTTTTTTTGAAAAAAGGTAGTATCGAATTAGAAAATGGCGGTAAGATTTTAATTGAGTTTTTCGACGAAGCAGCACCTGGAACAGTTGCTAACTTTGAAAAATTAGCCAATGACGGTTTCTACAATGGTCTTAACTTTCACCGTGTAATCCCCGGCTTTGTTGCCCAGGGCGGTTGCCCCCATGGCACTGGTACCGGTGGCCCTGGCTACACCATTAAGTGTGAAACAGCAGGCAACCCCCACAAGCATGAACGTGGTTCCTTATCAATGGCCCATGCCGGCAAAGACACCGGTGGCAGCCAGTTCTTTATCGTCTATGAACCACAACCTCACCTAAATGGTGTACATACTGTATTTGGCAAAGTTACTGAAGGTATGGAGTTTGTTGACCAGATTAAACCCGGCACGAAAATGAAAGAAGTTAAGGTTTGGGAATAGTAAGGATAAAACCAGCTCTGTTAAAAGGGCTGGTTTTTGTATGTTCTATTTGTCAAGGATATACTTCCTGACGCATCATTAGCAATAACAGCAGCTTCCTGAGAATGATTATCCGTAATTGTGCTAAAACGAATCCAAGTCCCATTATTATAGATTATGCTATAACCTCACCTTTTAACTTGATTTGGAATGGCCCAGGCCTGAAGCACTTCCCGGAGGTCATTGTAGTCTAAGCTAACATGATAACTATACTCTTGACTCGGTAGGGTTCCCTGAGGAAAAGCTACTTCCATATTTTGGGGAAACAGAATAATATATTCCGGTTTCAACGCAGCTTCCATTTCGGCCCGTAAAGCAGGAGCGGCAACGACAAACTTATCCAAGAGCCACTGTCGGGCTTTCTCCTCCGGCAGAGTAAACATATCCCAGTTACTCAGCACCTCACCAGTCTTCCGGTCAAACGCCGCACCCAGACGAATCTCCTGTGCCATCTGCCCATTCACGGGTAGGGTCACAACTGTAAGAAAGCACATGATATTATCATTAGAAGCTGTGGGAGCAATATTCTGACCGATAAAACGTTCCTGGTATACCTTTCCACTTTCCTTACAGGTCAGATACTCTTCATAGGCATTTTGCAGTTCAGCTAGGGTGTCGTAGAGGAGGCCCTGCTCTTCATAAAATTCACTGACGGCCTTTTGGGCAGACTCACTCAAATCATCGAAGCTCTCTACCCCACCGACATAAACATTGTCCGGGCCAATAGAGACTCGGATGGTCAGTAGAGTAGTTCCATCCGAAAGCTTGTAGAGAACATCGCCAATATGATCTCTCCGCCACCGGTTTGCGCCTTCACCATCAGAGAAGGTTATTACATTTTCCCGCTCCAACACCCATGTTTCTTCCCCTTGCTTGGGATTGTCAGAGCAGCCCGCCAGCAAAACCAGACACCACAGTAGAATCACTGACAATAGCCGTTTTATTTTCATGAAAAATCCCATCAACTCCTCTATAAATTTCGAATGGACTTTTTACTTATCCCAGCAGCATAATGGCTTACTGAATTAGTTACGAAAGAAATTACTGCGTGCATCCCTTTGTATCTCATATTTCAATCGTAACTCTTTTAATTTTTGCTTTAAATTTTCTTTTTCATCAGCTATTTTACATTTTGCAAGCTCTTGCTCTATGCCTTCTATCTCTTTTAGTAAAATGATTTCTATTGGTAATTCCCCTGCGCTTTTTAGGACCATAGCGATCATTTTATCTTCTTTCGTTATAAACGGGTTCTGGTTTTCCAGTTGTAATGGTTTTCCTGCACCCGGTAAATTTTGAAGTTCTCCCTTTAATAATGCTTCTTTCATTCTCATTTCAGCTATTTTGCCAAACATGTCAAACCACCACCTAAAAACACGAATTCAACCATTTATAAAATACTTAAATTTTATTGTACCATTTATACTTTAAAAAAGGTATTTCGGCTTCAAATCAAAGGCAACCCCCAGCGTGGGTCAATTAACTAAAAAATACATTCGTCAACTCGCAGGCCAAGGATTACTAAATCCCTTTCTATTCCATCCAGAACAGCTATTCTAGGCAAATAACCCCAACGTTCAAAATTAAATCTCAAAAACAACTGTAGACTTGGTTCGTTGTGACCAAAGATAAATCCCAGAAGAGTATGAATCCCTAATCCTGGGGCTTCTTGAATTGCCTTGGACAGTAAATTTTTACCGATACCCTTTCCTCGATGCTGTTCGGCAATATAAATGCTAACCTCCGAGGTAGCATGATAGGCTGGCCTGTTATAAAAAGAGGAGAAACTTAACCAACCTAAAATATTGTAAGTGTCCTCTATAACCCAGATTGGACGATTATTTGGATTATGTTCACGAAACCAAGTTAACCTACTTTCAACTGTTACTGGGCTAGTGTCAGCCGTGACCATTCTAGAAGAAACAGTCGAATTGTAAATATCTACTATCGTTGACAGGTCCTTTTCAGCAGCATATCTTATATTCAAAGTTATCTCCTCCTCTAATCCCTTGACTCGATTATATGCTACAATTAAAACAAAAACGAGGTAGTTATTATGAAGATAGTTGGTTTTTTGGGTAGCCCACGTAAACATGGAAACACTGCCATATTACTCAATAGGGTAATGGAAGGAGCTAAAAAAGAAGGGTCTGATTGTATCGTTTATCACACCAATGACTTAAACATAAAAGGTTGTCAAGGATGCAATGCCTGTAAAAGAAAAGGCCGGTGTGTAGTTGAAGACGATATGCAAAATATCTATCAATCAATTCATGCAGCAGATATTCTTGTCTTTTCATCTCCCATCTATATGTGGCAAATGTCCGCTCAATTGAAATTAATTGTAGACCGCCTTTATGCTTACCTAAATGCTGACTATTCAAGTAGACTACAAAAAAACATTAAATTTGCTTTGTTATTTACACAGCATCGTACAGCAGAGGATGCATTTATGGACTATTTTCAATCGGTAGCTGGAATTTTAAAGGTTATAGGATTTGAGTTTATTCCAGAAATCCTAGTAGGTTCCGGATTGCACGATGCGGGTGAAGTAAAAAGTAATGCGGCTTTAATGGAAAAGGCTTATGAATTTGGCAGAAACTTAGGCCTGAAATAGACTCTTTTACAAAGTAGTATTGCAGGTCCAATATTAGGAGCTTTGGCTGCTGGGTGTTTCGTTTACCTGTGCTACTGGTATTCACAGAAATGATCTCAAACCCATTAAAAAAATCATTATCAAGAAATTTAAAAAAATTACAATCCCAATCCATCTATAAAAGCCAGCAATTTCTCAGTCTTTAGTTGCATGAGTTCACGGTTGCCCCTTGCTTCAACATTTAATCGTAATACTGGTTCGGTATTAGAACTACGCAGGTTAAATCGCCAGTCAGCAAACTCTACGCTTAAACCATCCGTGTGATCAATCGCGATCGCACCATTTGAAAAAGTTTTTTCTACCTGCTCCATTACTTTTCTTGCATCTGTTACTCGCCGATTAATCTCACCGCTAACAGGATATACAGCGACTCGCTCACCAACCAGTTCCGATAGACTTTTGCCCTTTTGACTCATCAACTCCAGTACTAATAGCCAAGGTATCATGCCGCTGTCACAGTAGCTGAAATCCTTAAAATAATGGTGGGCTGACATTTCCCCACCGTAGACTGCATCTTCCAAACGTAAGCGCTCTTTTATAAAGGCGTGGCCGGTTTTACTCTGAACTGGCACCCCACCTGCTTGCTGTACTAACTCAATGGTATTCCAGGTTAATCGGGGATCGTGAATAATTTTAGCCCCGGGCTGTCGAGATAATAAGGAGGTTGCCAAAAGTCCCACTATATAGTATCCTTCAATAAAATTACCCTTCTCATCAAAAAAGAAACAACGATCATAATCTCCATCCCAGGCTAATCCCACATCTGCCTTATTTTTTCGAACCGCTTCAACTGTTGCTACACGGTTTTCTGGTAATAATGGGTTGGGAATTCCGTTAGGAAAAGTACCGTCCGGTTGGTGTTGGATCTTAATTAATTCAAAAGGTAAGTGGGGCTCCAACTCATTAAGAACCGGTCCGGCACAACCGTTACCAGCATTCACTACTATTTTAATTGGTTTTAAAACAGATGGATCGATATATGATAACAAGTGTTGAACATAGTCAGCCATGATGTTTGTTTTACAGTAAGAACCTAAAGCCCCAGTGGAGGGCTTTTCCTCCTTACATTGTCCGCTTACTAAAAGTTTTTCAATTTCTTTCAAGCCACTATCACCACTAATGGGGAATGCCCCAGCTCTTACCAGCTTCATTCCGTTATAGTCCTCAGGATTGTGACTGGCCGTAACCATAATACCGCCGTCCAGACCAAGATGAAAGGTAGCAAAATATACCTGCTCCGTACCAGAAAGCCCTATATCGATTACCCCACAACCGCTCTCCCGTAAGCCTCGAATCAAGGAGGCCGCCAGTGCCGGACTGGTTAGCCGTATATCATAGCCTACAACAACCTGTTGGGGTTTAAACAACTGCACATAGGCCCGGCCAATAAGGTAGGCTAGTTCATCATTTAACTCCTCTGGAACTCTGCCCCGAATATCATAAGCCTTAAAGGCCCGGGTATTTACTTCCATCTGATTACCTCCATCTTATCAAATAATAATGGCATTTGAACACTGAAAACCGCCCTTTTAAAACAAAACAGGCTGTTTTCTAATTACATATTTTTTTACGATGACACTCATTCTCTATTTCGCTCCAATTAAATAAAAATCGTTCAATATCCTGTTCAACCAGATTACCGCCCTTCTGAATTTCAATAATCTCTAAATCTGTTATAGCGTGAATGGAGTGAAGATCTCCCTGGGAAATTTCCAATACGGATCCGGCCTCAACAGGTAAAATTATGCCATTCAAGGCTACCTCTCCCTTTCCTTGTACAATGCTCCAGGTTTCACTGCGCTGAAAGTGTCTTTGATAGCTAATGTTTTTTCCGGCGTTGATGCCCAGTCTTTTAACCATAATTTTATATCCATCATTGTAGTTTATGTGTTCCAAAACTTTATACCAGCCCCAACCCCGTTCTTCATACATTGGTCTTTGCTCAATCTGCTCGATAAACTGCTTGATTTGGGGACTCATTTGTTTATCCGCTACCAAAATCCCGTCCGGTGTGGCTATAACCACGCTATTGCTCAATCCTAAAGCGAGGATAGGAATACCTAGTTCGTTAACCAGATGTACATTGTCAGCCCCTGCGATGATTCCCTTGCCAATCACCCTCTGAGGCATCTCCTCCGTTAATGAATTCCAGGTTCCCAGGTCTTTCCAGATTCCCGTATAAGGCAATACTACAATCTTTTTGGTTCTTTCCACCACTTGGTAATCAAAACTGATTTTAGGCAGCCGATCATAGTAAGCCAACAGCTCGTCATAGTCCGTGGGTAAATTTTGTTCTTTAAGAATTTCCAGTAAAAAATTAAGTCTGAAACTAAAGACGCCACAATTCCAGAGTGCCTTTTCTTTGATTAGCCTTTGGGCCTCTGCCTGTTGCGGTTTTTCCTTAAACCCCTTGACAACCCAATAGCCCTGCTGACTGTCCGTTCTCTCTGGAATTATATAACCGTATTTTTCCGTAGGAAGGGTAGGCTGGGCACCTATTAAAGCCAAATCAGCCCCTGACCTTGCCAATATCTCTTCTGTTTCATTCACTCGCTCAAAAAAACTGTCCTCCACCATAGGATCTACGGGAATGACTCCAATTACCTCTTGGGGCGATATTTTTTCCACAGAATTAAAATAAGCAGTTGCTAAAGCAATCGCCGGAAAAGTATCCCGCCGTTCCGGTTCGATGACCACTTTTATTTCCTGACCCAGTTGCTTGCGCAACATCGCCTGGTGATTTTTACCAATGGCAAAAACAGCCTTGTCTGCCAAACCGCTTCCCGCCAACTGCCGCCAAATCCTCTGGACCATCGACTCAGGATGGCCTCGTTCATTGTTTAATACTTTTACGAACTGTTTGGCCCGTGCCCCATTGGTCAAGGGCCAAAGCCTTTGCCCCGACCCGCCGGACAATAAGATAATTTTCATAAGCCCCTCATTTCTTTGCACGAATATCCGGGTAATTCTTTTCACTGACTCGTTTGTAACCCGGGAAAAGAGCTCTTCCTTCCCTCCAGACCCAAAACTTACTTAAAAAATAACAAGTTATTTAAAGTATAATTAGAAATCATCGCAACCAAGGCAGAAATAACAGCCCTTGTATTTACACTCATCTCGGCAAAAGTGTAACCTAGCAAGGCAAAAATCAGCATATCGACGATGACTCCGGAACCTCCCACCAGACAAAAAACATAAAAATGCCGGTCACTCTCACTGCGCCTCAGCAAAGTGATAATATGCCATAAATATTGGAGTTGTACCTTCAGATTCAACTTGGATTGCCCTAAATTGCGGCAACTAAAGGCATAAGGAATTTCTACCAACGTGTGATAGTTTCCCATCACCAGGATTTCCATAAGTATTTTCCATCCCACTGGATTCAGTTGTTTTCCTTTGATCACTTCCCTTTTCAGCATAAATATTCCACTGGTATGATCTGAAGCCCGCCTCAGGCTTTTGATCAGGATTTTACCGATATATCGCGCTGTTGCCGAGACAAGTTTTCTGAAACAGTTCAATCCTCCGTCACTGCCACCGGGAATAAAGCGACTGGGGACGACCAGGTCGGCTCCCTGCTCAATTTCTTTCATCATCTTAGACAGCATTTCGGGAGGGTGCTGCAAATCTCCGTCCATCACAGCCAAGATATCTCCCTGTGCATGCTCAAAGCCGCAAATCACCGCCGAAGACAATCCGGTTTTATTTTCCCGGTGAATTAGTTTGATCCTCTGATCTTTGCTGGCAAATTGGGAAATTATTGCTGGTGTATCATCATTACTGTCGTCCACAAAGATAATTTCATAGCTGTAATCTTATTTCCCGGTGAAAAGACAATTTCGGAAGCCTCATCAATCACGGTCCAGGCACTGTCCGAATAATCTTTGGAACAATCAATATATCCTAAATAGTTGTAACATTCGATTCCTACCTCAAGGATCGGCGACTTTAAATCTTTTTCCGGTATATCAACCTTTAATGTTCCACCTTCACTATTGGCATTTGTCAGCTTCGTGCTGGCAACCGGAGTTCCGTTGATCTTTACCGTAATCAGCGAGCGCTCGGATATAAGGGCTTGAGAATGGCTGAACTTCAAATTAATGTAGGACCCTTTGCTGCTTTGAATTTCCTGAGGCTGAATAAAAGTCAAATAGGCTCGTTGATGAAAGGCTCCCGCCAAATTAATCGTCGGGTAGCCAAAATCAGAAAAATGGTAAACTCCTTCTTTTTTTGCTTTAAAAGTACTGGCAACTGACTGAACCTGTGATTTTAAAATGAGTGAGGGCTGGTCGACCTGTTCCAACAGAGCACGGTTGGTAATCAAGTTTACGGCCTTCTGGAAGCCGCTTGCGTCCTTTCCCCCAATAATCGTTGCATAATAAGGTGTACTCTCCGTCGGTCCTGTAATGCCTAGATATCCTTCCGTTTCTTTCAAATTTTGCGCCATAGCTTGCAGCGGCTGATTATCCTGCCAACCTGGGAAAGGACCGAGATAAACTTTATTTCGTACCGAGACATTGCCTACCGGATCAGGCTCTTGAATGGTTTCTTCATAGACCCGAAAATCCAGCATTTGCCGTTCTGTATAGGACGCACCTATGGAAGAACAAAGCTTAAGCAGAGCAAGTAAGGACTCTTCCTTATTTCCTTTGGAAAGTACAAAATCCGTTGCCAACAGGCTTTGATCGGCTAATCCCTCATAATATATTGGATAAAATCCTGATAACTCGGCAAGGTAATAATCTTTTAGGGTTATATTTAAATAAGAATCGCTGTGTAAAATCACCCAGTTGCTCGGATTATCAATATCGGCGCATTCTCCCTCAATTGAACGCTGCTCACTGGTAAACTTAATTTCATTGACAGCATTTTGCTTGATCTTATCCGTCGGCAGTGTAACGCTCCACCAACCCTGCCCTTTTTCTTGCAAGGTATAAATCCTCTTTGTTTCTAAAGGAATTCCATTGATGTAGACCGTCAGGCTGGATTTGGCATCAATCAATGTATTGGAAAAGGTAAAATGAATGTTGAGGTTGCACGGATCGGTAACAGTTGTCCCCTTTGGCATAAAAAACCAATAGGAAACAGCATTTCTTGGACTATTAAGGGGTTGATCTGTGTTGATAAAAGGAAGCTTATAACTCTTTCCCTGAAGGTTTTGTGCCGAGGGCTGGGCAAAGGCAGCCCAAGGAATCAGCAGAAAAATTACGATAGTCCAAATAAACAATTTAACTATCCGTGATTTCGCTTTTTTTTGCATTGATACCCTCCGATTTAGGCCGATAAATTGCTTCTATTGACTGTATCATATTTAGTTGCTGTTAAGCCGTGCGTTGTTTTCTCCCAATAAAAGGGCTTTAATACCAATTGAATCAAAGCTTTATAAGCGGCAACACTCATTAGTATCCAATAAAGAGGGGTCAACAGTGCATACTTGATCAAACCGTAGGAAAAAGGTTGTTTATTTTTTAACGAACAATCACGTATTACCCAATACATGCCAACGGCATTTGTATACATAAACATAAAGTTTCCAAAAATCAACTGGAAACAAGCTAGATAATAAAGAACTCCTGGGAACAGAGCACTAATCCACCCTGCATGAGTCAGATACCAAAAGACCAATAAGAACCAGAATATCGGATTTAATAAAGGAAGCAAGGGTGTACCCAGAACCATCGCCTGATAGCCAATAAAGCCTCTAAGACCACAAATCCGGAATGATTGAACAGGGTGGCGCATATGCACTAGCCAAGTTTGCATATACCCTTTGATCCAGCGGGATCTCTGTCTCAACCAGTTTGATATATCTGAATTAGCTTCCTCCCAGGTCCGGGAATCAATAATCGCCGTATTGTAGCCCTTTTTAAAAAGTCTGACCCCTAAATCAGCATCCTCTGTGACATTAAAGGGATCCCATGCTCCTATTTCCCGCAAAAAGTCAATTTTAAAATGATTGGATGTGCCGCCTAGAGGAATCGGCGTTTTGCTTTGCATGACGCCGATCAGTAATAATTCAAACCACATACTGTACTCTTGGGTAAAAAAGCGAGTCAGCAAATTTTGATTGCTGTTAAAATAATTCAGTTTGCATTGAATGCACACATAATTATCCGGCAATTGCTTAAAAGCAAGATAGACTTTTTTCAGTTGATCCGGTTCGGGTCGATCTTCGGCATCATAGATAACCACATATCTGCCCTTGGCCCGGATTAATCCGTAATTGCATGCCTTCGGCTTTGTTTTAGGCTGAGAAGCAGGAACGATAATCGGTATAAAATAGTGCGGCAAATTCATGCTCATAACGGTCTCGAGGGTCTCTTTATCGTCTTCTTCAAGCAGGATACATACATTTAACTTATATTGCGGATAATCCAAAGCCTGGATATTATGAATAAGCTGCTTAATTACCTCTTTTTCCTTATAAACAGGAACCAAAATCGTGTAAACGGGCAGTTCGGTCTCATCAATTGTTGCAATATCCTCCGGTGTAAAATGGAGTTGAGCATCTCTATAGGAACCTTTATTGACAATATAAAGCTTTAAAATTGTCATCACGGCATATATTCCTTGAACCAAGATATTCCCAATAAAAAAAGCAATCTGATAATTAGCAATAAGGACAGTTAAAAAAGCTATACAGACTGCAATCAAGACCATGCGTTGTCCTTTGGCAGAATTTTCCGGCTGTTCCTCATACAGTTTGAACACACTGTCTTCGGATAATCTATGACCATATGCCCTCTCCCACAGGTTTTCAATTTCAACTATGGTAGCTAATACCTGCTCCATCGGTTTATCAAGATAGCTTTCAATTACCCGGATACTCTCCTCAGGCAATATTTCCCCTACGGCAACGATATAGGAGTCCGGTCTGCTATTAATCAGAATGGCGTTATATTTAAGTGCGATTTCATATGGGATCTTTTTCGCCATTTGCAGCTTATAGTTATTACCAACCCAGCCCAAATTATTTTGTGTGGCTAAATAGCGGTAAAGAATCTCCGGTGTTACATGTCTAAGAAATAATAGGATATCGCCAATTCTTCCCCCGCTCTTTTTTTATCTCCTCGTTAATTAATAAATATTAATAAATTACCCTGAACAGTTTGAATCCTTCAAAGGATGCCTCTTGTTCACACCAGTCCTCTTGGCCTGCATATAAATTTGGATACCAGGTATTAAGAGCATCCAGTTTTCCCGTCCCTTCATTAGGGTTGGGTACCAAAAGATAGGTGATTCCCCATTTATGCGGATTCTCCAGGCTCTCATAAAAATCGGGGCTGGCGCTTACCACTATATTGGACATATTAGCTATATTGACGAGAATCTCTCCTGTAACAAAAGAATCCATCAATACTCTTTCCTCCTGAAGATTTTCATTAATATACTCGGCAATTCGCCGGCTTTCTGTCGTCCCCATGGAACTATGCTCCTCTGGGGATTTTTGGAGATTTCCGAGAGTGCTTAATGTTAATCCACACGATACAAGCAATGATATTACTAAAATACCCAGCAATAGTAACTTTCGAAGATAAGCTTCTTGGTTGATTTGGGTAATTTCATAAGGAAGCCATGCCACCGTAATGGGCAATGCATAAGAAAAGAAGCGCAGCCAGCCATAAGAAGAGCCACTAAGGAGCATTAAATAGTGAAAGAGAATAACTGCCAACACCATGATTAGCAAAACCAAAAAATCATGTTTGAATAACTTTTTTCTTATAATCCTGACAATAACAATTCCTGCAAACACCGGAATGAAAGGAGCACTTTTCTCCCATACCACATTTCTGAATAATTCTCAGGGAGTCTCGGTAACTCCGCTGGTTAGACTTAGATAGGCAGAATTAGAATATGGTGAATTAAGAAAATAAAGTAGATTGCCGGAAATTATTCCGTTGAACATGATCCATAGGAAAACCGCAAACAATAGCGGTGTGTAGAGTACAATAGCGGTGCCTTCTGCATAATAATAAGTTTCCTTGAGTTGCCCTTGGGGAACAAAGTCTTTAACGGCAGGGCCGAAAAAGATAATGATGAGCACGCCCAACCCTATGGCGGCGGCAAAGGGAATGGCTTCATACCGGCAAAAGAAAGCGAATGCTAAAGCAAAAGCTATCCTCATAATATAGTGGGCAGCCCCTTCTTTCATCCACAACACCAGGCAGGAGACCGCATAAATCATGAAAAAGAACGTAAGTCCTTCACTCATACCATTAAACCCATAAAAAAAGATAAAGGGATTAATTGTGTATAGACAAATAATAATTGGTGTTAATTTTAGAGAAATATTCAATTTTAGAAAGGTTTTGAATAAAACAACCACACTACCTGCGGCAAATAAAGAGCTGATAATAGATGCTGCTATGCCATGCGTCACTAAGGGCTTCCATATTTGAGAAAAAGCTACGAAAGGCAATTGGAGCACACTGGGCAAGGGATTCCACACTAAACCAATGGAGGCAAAGCGGAGAGGCTCTACAAAAAATACATAAAAAGCATTCGCTGTTCTTGCAAATGCATCTTGCATTTTTGCATCCAAAAAATAACCATAATAAATCCCCGCAGCCAGTTCGATAATGAAAACAACCATAAAAAGAATGGTTAATCTTTTTATGCCGGGAGTATCGTCTGTCAAAAAGATCACTCCTACAAGAATACTGTTTCTGCAGTCATCAGAGTTACTCTAGAGCAATAATCAAATGAGTTTTAGTGACTCGGGGCATATTCAAGAATTTATAGAACTAAGAATTCCTTTGGCTTACTTCCTATAAAAAACATAATTTAGAACCGACGCCTTGGCACGACCATGTACTTAATTGATGTTTTTATGTAGGCAATTTAAATTTTAATACGAAACCAACTCTGAATTCTCCAACTTATTACCGGCATTTACCATTGTGCTGCTTACTGTGCCTCCACAACAGAAAGAGCCGCCGATCTTATGGATCAGCGGCTTTTTTCGTCTGAATTTTGAAAAAGGATTCATTTCCTGACGAACATGTCACAGGTTATTGGTGGTGGCCTCGGTTGTCCCTGCCTTTTTACATTCTATTTAACTCTTCTTCTTAATCGTAACAACCAGGACGCCTAATAAAATCAACGCCCCACCCAGAAAAAAGTTTAAATCCAAACGTTCATTCAGTAATAGCCAGCCTAAAAAAGAGCCGACCAAAGGTTGGAAGAAGAAAAACAACGACCCAATTCCAGCATCGATCATCTCCATGCCCTTATTCCACAGGAAGAAAGCACCCGCCGTTGATACCGTCCCCAAATACAGAACACCCAGGATGATTTCTGTATTCAGCACGATGTTGTTCGTTTGAGTCTCCCACAACATAAACGGCGTTGTAAAAATTAAAGCAAATAAAATAGCATAAGTTGTTATGGTTAATGAGGAATGGTTGTACGATGCCACTTTAACATAAACAGATAGTAAGGCCCACGTTATAGCAGCGCCTACTAAAATGATGCTTCCCCAAAGGTGACTGCCAAGGCTTGAATCCCAACCTACAACAATTGCAACCCCAATAGTAGCTAATAAAAGGGAGAAAAGCTTGCGTGTAGTAAGACTTTCTTTTAAAACCAATCGGGCAAATATTACAATGAAGGCTGGTGTTGCTGAGGTGATTAGTGCACCTGTATGGGCATCTGAAAGTTTTGTCCCGATAAACTGAAAAGAAATTGAAACAAAATATCCAATAAATCCAATCCACCCTAAGAGCAGCCAATCCTTCTTTTCAAATTTTTCAGGATTTTTATTCTGGTTTTGGGAAATTCTTAAGATGAGATATAAAACAAAGAACGCAACCACATATCTTAACCAAACAAGAGTAATTGGGGGTATAAAATCCAGTACATATTTACTTACCACATACATACTGCCCCAGATACTAGCTGCCAAAGATAAACATATTGCTCCTAATACTGTATTGTTCATGATCGGTTACCTCCGCCTATTTAGAAAGATTTTTATAGAAATCTCTACTCTAGACGGGGAGGTTTTAAACGTATCTGTTCATCCCCGTCCTAGGAATGAACGGAGGGTTGGTCATTTTCAAACAAATTATTGTAATACAATATGATTCTCCTTTCTGAAAGCCCTTTTAACCAAGTATAGCATAGATATTTTTGTTTAGGAACATTACCAATTATACCATAGCTAATTTTTCATTTTTTTACTAAAAGTTCTTGCATTATAAGTTAAATAGTGGTAATATATAAAAACATGAATTAACCTTTAGCTCACATATTGTAAAGGGTTGTTATTTGTGCGATGGAACCTTTTACAATGTGTGACTTTTTTATTTGTTGGAAAATAAAAAATGATAGCATTAATAAAAAATTGGAGGTAACAAATATGCAAGGTACAGTAAAATGGTTTAATGCAGAAAAAGGTTTTGGTTTTATTGAAGTAGATGGCGGCGGCAAAGACGTCTTTGCTCATTTTAGCGCGATAACCGGTGAAGGATACAAATCATTGGATGAAGGTCAACGTGTTGAATTTGACGTGGTAGAGGGTAATCGCGGACCACAAGCGGAGAATATTATAAAGTTATAATGAATAATTAGAAGGACCACTTTTTAAAGTGGTCCTTCTAATTATTCATTACCTGATTTAATAAATCAACCGCTTGTTCTTGACCAATTCCTTTTACTAACACTAGTTCACTAATTAATATTTGTAGAGCATTATCTAACATTGCTTTATCTCCTGTGGAAAGAACTCTTCTTTTACTCATTAGAACTAGCTCACGGATAACCTCAGCCCCTTGGCAAATGTCGCCGGTTCTCATTTTATTCAAATTAGTTCTGTATCTTTGGTTTGGCTTAATGGTTGCGTCAAACTCCCCTTCATTGAGAGTTATAAATACTTCTTCCAATATATCTAAGCCCACAATAGGTCTTACTCGCGCCTCAGACTCCATGGGAAACATTACCTGCATGTTTCTAACATTCATTACATAATATAGCTGCTTATTCCCAAGGATCTCCTTTTCTTCAATTGCATTAATGATACCTGCCCCATGCATAGGATAAAGAACTTTATCCCCAACCTGATACATTCATTCACCCCCATTTATTATACCTAATAAAGTATAACATGAATCACTAATTTTATCAAAAAATATTATTTTACACCTAATATTCACTGTAGTCAATATTTTTATTCTAAAATAAGCTGAGGTTCGGGAAGAATAGCAGCCCATAAGGATTACCTTATAGGTTGCATCATCATATCTGTATTTTACTTACCCTCCTTTTAGAGTTAAAATCGAAGCATAGCAAGGCTTCCAATGACTACCGAAAAGAGGTGCACGAACATGCTTAGATTATTTAAAGAACTTCTCTTTATTGCAGATGTTACTTATCAATATATCCACAACAAAACCAAACATTAATCTTAGACAGAATTAGGAAGTGTCGCAAAACGATTTATTAATAGGTAAAGCGACACTTCCTTTTTAATTGTTGGCAGGGAATGGTCCAGACCATTCCCTGCCATTTTGTGATAATATCTTATATTTCTATGGTATCCCCTGGTTGCATAATCCTCACCTTAGCAGTTGTTGATTGTTCTACCAACCTTTGGAAAGCAATTGGGTCTTGGTTTATGAGGGGCCAGGTATTGTAGTGCATGGGAATGACCTGTCTAGGATTTAACATCTTAACGGCTTCCAAGGCATCCTCTGGGCCCATGGTAAAATTATCGCCGATGGGTAAAAGTGCCGTATCAATGCTATTTAAGTCACCTATCAATTTCATATCGCCAAATAATCCGGTATCTCCGGCATGGTAAATTAGCCGATCCTCAACCCGGATTAAAAAGCCGCAGGGGTTACCCAAATATTCAGCCGGACCTTGATCGCCGCCGGTGGAATTGCCGTGTAAGGCTAGGGTTAGTTTTACTTTAAAACTGCCAAAATCATGGGAACCGCCGAGGTGCATGGGGTGTATCTTAACCCCCTGCCTGGCACAAAAATTGGCCAATTCGAAAACCGACACAATGGTAGCTAAAGATTCTTTGGCGATGCTTAGGGCATCACCAACATGATCGCCATGTCCGTGGCTGACAAGAATATAGTCTGGTTTTATGTTGATATTCTTAGGAGCCACTGGGTTGCCGCTTAGGAAAGGGTCAATGGCAATGGTTACCTGTTGGGATTCCAATAAAAATGCAGAATGGCCAAAATAGGTAAGCTTCACTCTCATCACTCCAGGATATGTAATTGAATTACTTTTCAGTAGTTTGTCCAACAAATTTATTAACCAAAACAATTGCTTCTTTGCTATGCTTCACTGTGAAAAATTGCTGTAGGCCTTGGGTTTTAGTATGCAGTTATGTAATCCTTCGCTGTCGCTCAGAATGACATCGGTTTATAGAAACCCTGCTGCCTGGCTCCTTTGAGTGAAAGATTCGTTTTAGGGTGGCAAAGAATGCAACCCAAAACAATGTCATATATGTTCGAGACTAGCTATTTATCCTTTCGTAGTATTTTACTAAATAAGTCCAGGATCTCTTCTATGGCCTGATCCTTATGCCCCGCTGCCTGAGATTTCTCATCAACACTTTTGGCCAACATGATCTTGTTCTTAATGGTTTTGACCGTGTTATGACAGCTTATACCCGTGCCATTGTTAAAATTGATTGTTGATCTTCCCTCTCGTCCAGTCTGTTCAACTACCGAAGCAACATAATAAAGGTTTATATAGGCATAGCAGGGATCCCCTTTACAGCGTGCAATACGTGTTTTTATCGGCAATAAAACATAGCCAGGTTTGAGCATTAAGGGGGGAAGTCCTATATCGCAATGATCCCGAAATTTATTACGTAAAGCGGAGTAATCCAATGCAAAATATTTGCAAAGGGCACGTCGAATACTTCGAATATTTCTCTTATCCGTGTGTTGGCTGCCATCGATATAAGAGATAATTGTTCCATCACCTTGGGGCAAATAAACCGGGTTGAGATATAAAATTGGCAGATCAAATTGCGAGTTTTGTACTTTAAGCATGATATTCCCTCCTTTTTAAATTACCAAACCCCCAACGCATGGGTTAATTGCTAATTTATTCCATGGGGGTCGATTTGGTTACCATTTATAAGGAGGGAATTTACGGGCAGACTTACAGACTTAAGAGAACCATCCCCGCGAATCCGTGAGTCTACGGTTTTACCCACCAATCAAGGGAACGATAGGGTGCTTGCAGTTCTTTGTAATGGTTCTTTTTGGCGATAAACTCCTGTTTCTTGCTATTGAGAAACTCATCAAAATGATGGCGCTTTCCCTCATCACTGAAACGGTGCTTGGGTTCGGGATAAAAGATATATTTTACCTCCTGCCCCTCTACTTTAAGTTCACCCTTTGTACCACAGAAGGGACAGGTTATATCCTTGCCATCATATCGTAAAATTTCACTCCAACAGACCGGACATTCCGTTGCCTTGACCCTTCGCTGGTAATTGGGGTCCACAAGATTACGTCCCATTTGTCTAACCCTCGCCAGGTTTTCAGGATCTTCTAATACCTCACCGGGATTGGCCCCAAGAAATCTGGCACTATCAACCAGATGCAGATTTAAAAATTTTGCTGTGATATTTAATACTTCCTGGGCATAACCCTCCCAATCTGCTACTCCGTAACTGACAATGGTAATACAAGGTTTGCCGGCAAAATCTTGATATTTGTTGCCCACTGAAAGAAACCGATCCTGCAAGATTTTAATACTACTATGTGGTCCTAAAAAATAGACCGGTGCAGCTAAAACCACAGCATCTGCAGCTCTAATTTTGTCCAGTAAAAAATTGAGATCATCCTCAATATGACAGGGAACATCTGCCGGCAGACAACTATAACAGGCCCTACAGGGCCTTATATCTAGCTCAGGCAGTCTAATCATCTCCATCTGGTTATCCGATCCAGTTGCCTCCATGGCGGCTTTGGCCAAAATCTCAGAATTGCCAACCACCCTCCGTGACGCGACAATTCCCAGGATATGTTTCATAACCATCTCCCACTCCTTTACTCAAGTACTGCATAGGCTCTTTAGCCCAGTTAGGTTTTCACACTGCTTTAGCCGTCAGCCTTTAGCTTAAAAATAAAAAGCCCAAGGCCCACGGCCCAAGGCTTAAAGAAAAAAGCTCAAGTGACCCCAAGCTAAAAGCTGATGGCTAACGGCTGAGGGCTATATATTTTCTTGTTGACTCAAATAAATATTTTTACCTTTGGTTATACTAAATTAAGTAGGTTGAATTCTCAACCTAATCTCCTCTCCCTTTCTCGCTGTATCTAACCCAAGATACAGCCTTTTTTTAATCTTCTAGGGACGCCAGATACTTTTCTATTTCCATGGCAGCAATGGCACCATCGGCAACAGCAGTTACAACCTGTCTAAGTGTCTTTTGTCTCACATCTCCGGCCACATATAAGCCAGGAACGGAGGTTTCCATTTTTTCATTGGCTAAAATATAACCACGGGGATCCGTTGCTACTAAATCTTTTACCAGATCTGAATTGGCACTGGTACCTACGTATATAAATACACCATCCACCGCAAGCCGGGATAGTTCACCTGTTCTAACGTCTTTTATTCTCACTGCCTCAACTTGATTATCACCTAAAACATCATCCACCACGGCATGCCAAACAAAATCTATTTTTTCGTTGGCCAAGGCACGTTTTTGAATAACCTTCGTGGCACGCAATTCACCCCTGCGATGAATAATATAAACCTTGGCGGCAAACTTGGTGAGGAACAAGGCTTCCTCCACAGCAGCGTCCCCGCCACCTACCACAGCAACGGTTTTATCTCTAAAGAAAGCACCATCACAGGTAGCACAATAGGAAACGCCTCTACCGTGAAATTTACTTTCACCCTGCACACCCAAAAATTGTGGTTTCGACCCACAGGCAAAAATAATAGTTTTGGCCTTGATGGTATCTTGACCCGTGGTAACCATAAATTCAGCACCCTGTTTTTCAATTTTTTCTACATCAGCAGTCATAATTTCTAAGCCAAAGGATCTGGCCTGCTCATCCATTTTTAGTGCAAGATCGATACCGCCGATACCGCCGGGAAAACCGGGATAGTTCTCTATCCACTCAGTGGCTGCTGCCTGACCCCCGGGCATACCCCTTTCGATTAAGACGCCATTTATATCAGCCCGTGCTGCATAAAGGCCGGCTGCATAACCAGCGGGACCGCCACCTATAATTACCAATTCTTTTTCTAACAAATCCGCACCCCCATAAATTTTGTCATGTCCGTTCTGCCATTATAATTATTATCTCATTTGCCAAAATAGTCCGTCAAGTCTGAGTTGGCAAGATGGCAGATTATTCCTCAATTTTTCCTTTTTCCCTTAAGCGAATGAGCATCGCCCTTATATTCCTTGCCTCCCTTTGAACCTGTGGTGCTTCTCCGGGATTATTGATCAGGCGTTCTAAATGTTTTACGGCACTGGGCATCTTTAGTTTACCCAAGGCTATGACCGCCTGCTCCCGAACCTCGTCCACAGCATCATCCAATGCATTTATTAAGGCAAAATAAAAGGACGGTTCGGCTATATTACCCATGGCCTGACAGGTTTTTAAACGGACCAGGCTATCTCGATCCAAAATTGTTTTACAAAGCAGGCTTACGGAATCTTTACCCCCCAGTTGGCCACAGGCCCAAATAAGTTCAAGAAATATTTTCTTAGGTACCCGGCGTTGTAATGCTTTAAAACAAATAATAACCCCTGTGTCACCCCGACGAACCAATTCTTGAATGATATGGACAGTCACTTCGGGATTCTTTCCTTGTAAAACTGCAGTACTGCGGGATATCTTATCCCTGGCTTTACTTCGTAAAATGTTCTGCACTTCATCAGCCAACCCTGGTACCACCCTTGGTACAATAAGACGGGCAGCCTGCTCAGAGATAATTAAAACAGGTTCCTGGGAAGAATCCACTAAAATTAAGTTATTCTCCTGCAGCCTTTCCAACAGGGCGATGATTTGTTTTTTTGACCAATCTGATAAAAGTCCATAACCCTTGGTTTTAATATAGTAACTCTCACCCGTTAACCAGGCAGTTTTAGATCCCTTCAGTAAATCCGCATATCGTCCCAAATTCAAAAGCCTCTCCACCTCAAATAATCCTTCAAAAAGAGTTATTAATTGTTCGGGATCAATATTTAATTCTGTATCCATAATAATTTGTTCGGCGCAAAGCCGTTCGTAGTAATTTTTGTAAGCCTGGAAGCGGCCCTGAAAATCATACATAAAACGCATTAATTCTATTTCGTTGCCGTCCATTCCGTAGTAGCATAAAAGCTGCTCCTCAGAGGAATCTCCCAGGGCTTCTACGGTCCTGCGAAAATCTTGATATTTTTTGTGCAATAGATTGAGGTAAGCCTCTGGATATCCTGTTTTTTGCGCGATTTCCGGAATCCCATAGCCGATGGTAAACATTCGCAGAATAATTTCCCAGGGCTGCCAGGGATGATTGTTTGGCAAGGTGCTAACACCTAAAACCCGCTTGGTGCAGGCCAAGATGTCCTCAGTCAATCCGGTGGCAAAGACAAGGGGATAGGCAAACTGTGTGTTAAGTTTGGAGCAAAGAATTTCACGGAAGGTTGGGTTAGCCAATAGCTGCCAGTTTTTTTTCAAGCAGCTTATTAAATCAGGGATTACTATATCCCGGAGATAAGCCAGGGCTAGAGCACTCTTTGGCCCGCCCCATTCCTCGGTAAATAGCCTTTTTAAGGCGGTGGCTAAATCTGCCGCATCGTCCAAGGGCCTGGGTTGAACCTTTATTTCCAAGATAAATCACATCCCCTAAAAAAGTGCCAAACTATGATATTCCACAGTCAGGGTATTTTTTCCTTTTTTTTGGGTTTCAAAAACTCTCCCTAATAAAAATGACATAAAAGGAAAGAGTCACGGTGAAAACTGTTAATAAAAAGGTTCCCACTGCCCCGCGCTTATTTTTTTGTTGCCAAAGCCAATGAACAAAGGAAAGGGTATAAGCCCCAATCATTAAAGGGATCAGGGCTAAAAGGTACTCCAAATCATCTACCCCCTGATAATGTGATTGGTTGTTCTCATAAGACCTGGTCGTCGAATATTCGTTTTGTACTCCACCGTTATTTCAGCGGTATCATACAACTCTTTCCAATTTAGGGTTTCCCATTCTTCCCATGTGCTAACTTGCTTTCTATATACAAGATCATAATTGAATATATCGCCCCAATTATGCTCCCTTGATTTATCGATTAAAGCTTGAGATAGCTGTTGCATTTGCTGGTTAAAGGCTTGCTCAACAATTTTTTTTCTTTCGGTGCCTTCATAGTTTTCACCGCTCTGGATGGAAAGAAATTCTCCCTCCATGTAGATGGTTTGGTGAATGTTGAGTTTTTCCTTGTCACTTACTATTTTGATATCCGGCTTTTTGGCCTGTCTAAGTCGCAAAGCAATAACATCCTTCGGTTTCTTGGGATCTCTTAGGGTAAAAGTGGAAATATTAAAATCTCCCTTCATCAAAAGCATAAGCCTTGTTTCCGTACCGTCTAATTCCCCTACCAACTGATCATCCCTAAAAACTGCTGTGCCAATAAATTCAGCGTTTGCGCTTCCCCCTTCCTGGGGCACCTCACCTGCTACATAGGGTACCAGTAAAGGTGATTTTTTCTTAGACGCTTTTTTTTCACCAGTATTTGTTCCAACCAGTGATGCCACAGGACTACTATGGAGGGATTTGAGAGTTGAGTAAAACTTATGAAGAGTGATTGCCGGGGACAACTCTGTCAGTCCAGCTAACCGTTCCATGGCCTGATATTGCTTGTTTGGGGATGCCTCCAGTTGCGGTTTGTTATTCTTCATAAACTCCTTTGCTGTTCCCCGGCAAATTAATATTTGACTGTTTCTGCGCACTTCTCGTTGGCGTAACAGTGCGTGAAGGTATTTTTCCATTCCTTCCTTGGCCAGCTCTTCACTAAATATATAAGCAATGGTGTGTACAAAACTTATGTCTCTGGTGCCAAAGGTGTTAAACAATAGATAACATTCCCAAATAGAGGGTCCCTCCACATTGGCCGTTATATAATTTTCCGCCTTACCCCCTCCCCCTCCTTCACCGGCAGCAAAGCTCTGAGGATTGGCTATGGTAACCGTCATTTCTAGGGGAGAATTTTCTCCCTTGTCAAAGCCAACGGCCAGGACCAGTGCCACTTCATCGGTTTCCCGACCTCCGGTACAACCGCAAAGCTGGGGCAGTAAAAGTAATAATAAAATCATGCTCAGTATTTTATTCCCATGCTTCCCCATTGCCACAGCCCCTTATCTCAAATCAATTTCGTCCTAAGGGTCATTACGGGGTGACCCGGCGTTTACTCCAAGATTTCTTATAATTGATATTATCAATAGGAATAAAGGAATAATTAGTACAGGAATAAAACCTACTGTTCCCAGCATAATACCTTCCAATTCCAAGGTGCTAGGATAATCCGGCGGTAAAATGGCAATCACAAAGCATAACAGGGTAATTATCCACAATAGTGGTCGATAATCTGACAGCTTAAAGATACGGGATAAGATGACCGTCGATAAATACAAATATAAGGCTGATTTAAGAAAGCCTACCATTGCCCAGGTCAATAAAAAAACTGGCTCCATTCTCTGCAGAAAACGTCCAAATGCAATTAATTTACTGGTTTCATAAAAGGGCAATGTTAATTCCGAACCAGCCTGTACACCAAAGGTTAATAAAATCATAATTGAAGCGATTAGAATTATGGAGCCACCACATAATATGGCCCAAAAACTAATTTTGGCGGCAAAACGCCATCCACCCATGGCATGCAGAATAAGACCAGGTACCAGCACTTCACTGGTAACGGAATAGCTTAATACTGAATTTCCGATAATCTTTAAAGGATCTTCCACAAACAGTGGAAAAATATAGTTTGGACTAATGTTTGGCATCGTTAGTAACAAAACCGTTACGATACCAAGAACAATAAAGGTTAAGCATATCCGGGCTACTCTGGCAATGATTTCCAAACCATAATGTGCACTGACGATGGCGGCCGTGGCTATGGTTATCAATACGATACTAATGGGTGTTCTTGGTAATGTTGATAGCAAAAAGGCTTCTGAATAGCTGCGAAATAGAAAGGCCTCCCGCATAATAAAATAAGCTGCCAGGATTAGACCAGCTAAAATTCCCAGATAACGCCCCAGTATCTGTTCACTGGCTTCAATAATAGTGGTATCGTCATGTCTCTTCATAAGTAGATTTACGATGACTAAATTAAGCATTGTTACTAAAATTACCATAGAAAATGTTAGCCAAATCATAGACTTCCCATCTTCCATTAGGCTGGAAGGTAGCGATAAAAACAGGCCGGATATGTTGGATATAAAGATCAGTGCAAAACCCTCATAGATGCCTATTTTTCCTTCCTTGAGCATTGATCTTCTTCCTTTCCGATTAGCCTTTCGCTTTTTGCTATGAGCCATTACCTTTTAGCATCTAAAAAACAACTGCATCTGAGTAATGGCTAACGGCCAAGCTAGACCCGATAAACAATCCACTAGGTTTTAGTCTTATTTTTATCCTTAACCCAACCCCTGGCTATTTTAGGTTGAAACCTTGTTTTCTTAGTATTTAAATAGTCCGGTGTTCTTTCCCAAGAAAATACCGGCACCCGAAAAACCACATCTCCGGAAGATCGGGTGGTGGGTGACATTGGTGCCAGATAGGGTACGCCAAAGGATTTTAGGGAAGCCATCATATGCATTTGAGTAAACAAGCCAAAGACAATTCCCACAAAGCCCAACATTGCTCCTAAAAAAATATAACCAAATCTCATAATGCGCAGAGAAAATTGTAGTGAATAGGAAGGGATGGCAAAGGAGGCCAGGCCCGTAATAGCCACAATAATTACCAGAATAGGGCTGACGATATTGGCCTGTACCGCCGCCTGGCCCAGGACTAAGGCACCCACAATTCCGATGGTACTGCCCATCAAGCCCGGTACCCTCAATCCTGCCTCTCTGATCAGTTCAAAGGAGATTTCCATAATGATGACCTCTACAAGGCTTGGAAAAGGTACCTTTTCCCTGGCCCCGGTGATGGCCAGTAAAAGCTCAGTGGGAACCATTTCTTTATGAAACAATACAATGGCCAGATAAACACCCGGCGTAAGAAAGCTTAAATAAAAGGCTAAACCCCTGATTAACCTAAGAAAGGTGCCATACATGGGACGTAGATAATAATCCTCTTGGCTGTGCAGATGGTCAAACATGGTGGTAGGAACGATTAAAATATAGGGATTGCCATCAACAAAGATGGCTATCTTACCCCTTAGCAGCATAAAGGCTACCCGGTCCGGCCTTTCGGTGGCCATTACCTGGGGGGCAAAATTCCAAGGCCTTTCTTCGATGTATTGTTCCAAAATACCACTATCCACTACGCCATCTGCTTTGATCGATGTTATGCGTCTTTTGACCTCTTGCAGCAGTTTTTCATTTACCCGATCCCTTAGGTACATGATAGCCACATCATTTTGAGTTACTTCTCCCAGTTTAAACATTTCTGTGGTTAATTGGGCGGAACGTATATACTTTCTCACCAGACCCGTATTGGTACGAAAGGTTTCTCCAAAGGCCTCCTGGGATCCCCGTATTAAAGGTTCATTGATGGGTAAAGTTACACCCTTGTGCTCCCAACCCTTGGTCTCCACCAGCAAGGCCTGGTCAATGCCATCTATAAAGACCGCCGTGGAGCCATAATTCACCTCAGCCACAATCGCTTTATATTCTCTATGGGCATTGACTTGGTTGCTTGTGATGACCCTTTTTTGTATATGATCCAGTAAATAGCCATCCACTTTTTCATGAAAATTGGAAAACAGCATCATGGGCTGTAGGATGTCCTGGTTGATGACAGTTTTGTCGCTGAGTCCCTCCATAAACAAAGCAAAGGCTTGCACAGGAGGTGATAATGCAATGGTAAATTCACGAATAATAAAATCCTGATTCGTTGGTAGATCATATATTTCTTCGATACGTTTTTTATTTATCTCTAAATGGATACTGACCTTATCCGGATCATCATGCTGGGCCTCGGATACTTTCAGGGGCTTTTTACCTCTTTTAGGTCCGCTATTCTTTTTACTCTCCTCTGTTCGATCAGGATTTTCTTTAATTTCAGACTCCTGCTTTTCAGATTGGAGTCTATTTTCCTCTTTGCCATCTTTATTCGCCGGAGTTTCTTTACGGGAAACTCGATGGGGTTTTTTAAAGCGGGAACGGCTTTCTGATTTGTCATCCTGGTTCTCAGGTTGGATAAAAACACTTAGGTCACCATCTTTAACCTGAGCTTTTTCTTCCGGAGTCTCTTTAAGAACAAAACCCTCCCGGTCTGTATCGGGTTTGTATGCAAAGGTTTTCTTAATCATCTGCCACAGTTTCATGTAATCACCATTGTTAGTTTCACCACTTTCGTGAAGATTATCCAGAAATTACATTAGAAAAGCTTGGCGCAAGTCTTAGCTTTTCTAATGCTAGCATCCTTAAAATCTTATACTCTCTGATCGTACAATGTGCAAGGATAAAGGGCGTGTCGCAAAACGTTTAAATGAAAACGTATGGCGACACGCCCTTTTTTATTTGTGACATAAAAATTATTACATCTACGAAGGCGAATTTTACCATTTAGGCCCCGGTTTGGGCACAACAAAACAAGGGAAGAGA